>CAMQTJ010000009.1 GCA_947037125.1 uncultured Holdemania sp. | reverse complement strand
CCTGAAAATACAGAAGTTATTTGGTCAACGAGTGATGAAACTATTGCTACTGTTGGTAACAGTGGTCTAGTTACAGGTATTATTGAAGGTGAAGTAATTATCACAGCAACAATAAAAGATACAGATATTAAAGCGAATCATGTAATGAAAGTAGTAAAAGAAGATCAAGTAATTCCAACGGTTTCAATTACAGGTGTAGAAAATATTAACGAGGGTGAAATAACTACGTTGATTGCAAATGTAACACCTGAAAATACAGAAGTTATTTGGTCAACGAGTGATGAAACTATTGCTACTGTTGATAACAATGGTCTAGTTACAGGTATTATTGAAGGTGAAGTAACTATTACAGCAACAATAAAAGATACAGAAATTAAAGCGAATCATGTAATTAATGTTGTTAAAGTTAAAGATATTTTACCAACAAGTGTAGTAGTTGCAGGAGCTAATGCTGTTCAAATTGGAACAACAGTTGGATTGGTGGGGTATGCACTACCTACTGATGCAACAAATAGAGGAATAATATGGACATCAGATAATCTTGAAATCGCTACAGTAGATGAAAATGGATTAGTAACAGGAGTTTCTGTAGGTGAAATCACAATTATTGCAGCTTCAATTGTTGATGAAAATATATTTGCTACACATACAATGACAGTAACTGAACAAGAAGTTGAAGTAGTTCCAGCTACAAGTGTTGAAATTAGCGGAGTTGATAAAATTACTGTAGGTAATTCAGCAACACTATTAGCTAAAGTGTTACCATATAATGCAACTAATCAAAAAATAACATGGTCAACAAGTGATGCTAATGTAGCTAGTGTTGAAGATGGAAAAATAACAGGAATTAATGCAGGTGAAGTTATTATTATTGCTACTGCTGAAGGTAGTGAAATAAGTAGTGAGTATTCAATAGTAGTTGAGGCAGCGCCTTTACCACCAACACCTGTTCCAACACCAGAACCAACACCAGAACCAACACCTGTTCCAACACCGGATGTGACACCGACTCCAACGGTTAAGCCAACACCGGTTCCAACACCAGATGTGACACCGACTCCAACGGTTAAGCCAACACCGGTTCCAACAGTAAAACCAACGGTTAAGCCGACAGTTAAACCAACAAAGACACCAGAAATAATACAAATATTAGTTAATAAAGAAAATAATATAACAGTTACATTACCAAATAGTTTAGGTGAAAATATTTCATTAGTAGTAGAATGGATTGATATTGCTAATATTGATTCGACAAATAGTGTTGTATTAACTGATAAAGATGTATTATTATCAATGTACAATATTTCATTAATGGATAATAAAGAAAATATACAACCTAATGGTTTTGTTAAAGTTAAATTAACATTAACGCATGAACAAATAGAAAAATATGAAAATTTCAAAATAATTCACGTTACAGATGATAATGTTCAATCAGAAATTAAATGTACTTTAATTGGTAATGAAATTGAATTTGAAACTGATTGTTTATCATTATTTGCAATTGTTGGAGTTGATAAAATGGAAACAGTACCAACAATTGAACCAACTGAATTGCCAGAAGTAGTTGAGACTACAGATAATTCTAATTTATTTATGTGGTTAATTGTAGGGTTAGGTTCTTTAATAGTGGCAATATTTATTGTAATTACAATGAAAAAAAGCAAAAACGCATAACAAAATAATTGACTGATTTTGATTTTTCAAATTTAGTGAATAATCACCCACAAGGTATATATATAAAATATATGTGTATACCTTGTTTTTTATTTCATTTTTTTAATAGTTATTATATTGTGGAATTATACTATTAAGTACAGGTGTAATGACAGATATTAGTTTTAAAGCTTATTGTTTGAAGTTAAATTGAATTTTGTTTATATAATACACAAAAAAATCATTGTATACATTAATTAAAAGTTATAATTAAAAAATGTAAATCAACTAATATAAGAATTAATTTTTTGAATGTTTTAATAAAATTAAATGAAAATAAGTTATATTCTATTAATGATATTACAAAAAAAAGTATACACAAACTTATGTGTGAAATCATAATTCACACTGTTTGGTATACTTTATTTATTTAATAAGCAAATTCAATTACACAAGTAATAATATATTCAAATTCTTCAACATCATAAAAGGGATCAATATCATGAGCAAAATACATAAAACTACCACCACCACCTAAAGGTGTATAGATACTGTAATACATTAATGTTTCTTTATTCGCGGATACATTTGTAATACGTTTGTTAAAAATGCTGTTATTAGACTTCATATTTGTTCTTATACCTACATTACTACGATTTATATGTTCATCTAAAATATCGTTTAAATCTATTGTAGCTTCAAATAAAATTTTATTATCTTGAATTATAGCTACACGTTGTGAAGTATCATCAACAGCATTTATCATCGTAAAGCTTTTTGAACTATCATTTTTAAATTCGAATTTATTTTCATCAAAAACTGTATCTTGCATGTAATTTGTTGCTGATAAATTAACGCCGAATTGCTTTATATCTTTATTAAATTCATATATCGTAACATAATTTGATGGAATATTAAAGTCATCTAAAGCCTCTAAATAAACATCATCCAATTTAGTTGTTGGATCTAAAGATATCTGAGTAATAGTTGATTTTGATGTGCATCCTGAAATATTTGTTAATAGGAAACAAAATAAGATTACTTTGATTATTGATTTCATATGATTCTCCTTAGTTTATTTGGTCATAGGTTTTAATAACAATTATTTTACTAACTTTATAATTATGAATTATATTTAAATTATTAAAGTATTACGTAAATGTTATAAAATATTAAATCTTATATATTAATTATATCACAAATATTAAGAATACAATTAAAAGATAACATTATTTATATTTTTATTTTAATGGTAATGTTGAAATATAATAATTAAATTGTAGTCAAATTGTATAATATATTTACGTCTGATAATGAATTATTTTTTGTATGATAAATAGGTGATTTGGTGGTATAATAATCAATAAGGATGTGATTTATATGGAATTTATAACAAATGTTTCATTGGAACAATTAGATACTTTTTCGCAAAATAGTGAAATAGGAAGTATATATCAAAGTAGCATGTGGACTAAATGTAAAAGTAATTGGGATTATGTTGTATGTGGAGTTAAAGTAAATGGCCAACTTATGGCGGTATCTTTAATTTTAATAAGAGATATAAAATTTGGTTTTAAATTTGCTTATTCACCAAGAGGTGTTATTTGTGATGTTAAAAATACTGAAATTTTGGGTTTTATGTTAGAAAAAATGCGTTTGTATTGTCGTAGTAAAAAAGTATTGCTATTAAAAATTGATCCAAATACTAAACTTAAAAGTATCGATTTTGATGATAAAGAATTAGTTAAAGATGTAAGTGATGATGAAAGTGTTAAATTTTATAAACAATATAAATATCATCATAATGGTTACAATTTAGGTATTAAAGATACTATTCAACCAAGAATTCAGTTATCTCTACCATTAAATGATTACGATAATATTATTCCTAAAAAGACTTTGAAAAAGGTCCGTGCAAGTTTTAATAAAGGTGTAATAATTAATGAAGTAAGTCATGATGAAATAGATATTTTAATTGATATGTTACATTCGACAGAGAATAGACATCAAATTAAACTTAGAAATAAACAATATTTTGACGAAATGCTTACAGCATTTGGTGATTTAGCACATATTTATGTTGGGTATTTAGATGATTTGCCTATTAGTGCAGTGTTGGTTGTAGAGTTTTCTAATTGTGCAGAACTTTTATATTCAGGATATTTAGATGAATATAAGCATACAAATTCAACTTATCCATTAAGATACACAGCTATTCAAAAAGCTAGTGAACGCGGGTGTAGTGAATTTAATTTTGGTGGTGTTGCAGGTACTTTAGATGATGGACTTACAATGTTTAAATCAGCTTTTAAACCTTTGATTGATGTAAGGATAGGGGAATTTAATGCATATACTTATCCGTTATTAAGTTTTATATCAAGTTATGCATTTAGAAAAATTAGGTGAAAATATGAATGAGTTAATGTTGCTTAATGCTTTAGAATTAAATGGACGTCAAACTGTTAGTGATTTAGCTGATATTTTAAATAGTGATGAAGTTAGTGTTAATAAAACAATTGAGAAACTAAAACAAGATAAAATTATTTGTGGTTTTCACACGATAATTAATTGGGATAAAACTTGTCAAGAAAAGGTTATGGCAATAATTGAAGTTGATGCAACGCCTGAAAAAGAACATGGTTATGATAATGTAGCAAAACAAATTGTTCAATATCCTGAAGTGGCAACATTATATTTAATGAGTGGTAAACATGAGTTCACTGTTATAATTAAGGGACGTACAATGAAGGAAGTGGCAACATTTGTTCATGAAAAACTTGCTCCTATCCATGGGGTTAAAGGCACTATTACAAGTTTTGTACTTAAACCTTATAAAATTGAAGGTGTTATGTTAGAAGAAAAAACAAGTGAATTTAATCGTCTTAAGGTAGCAGCATGATAATTTACGATAAATTAAATGAGGTTGTGAAAAATACGCCTAAATCAGGTATTAGGAAGTTTTTTGATCTAGCTAATACAATGGAAGGTGTTGTTTCATTAGGTGTTGGAGAACCAGATTTTGCTACTCCTTGGCACATTAGAAGTGAAGCTATTTATGCAATTGAAAAAGGTAATACTTTTTATACAAGTAATTTAGGTCTATTGGAATTAAGAACTGAAATTAGTAAATATTTGAATCGTCGATTTGATGTTTTATATAATCCAAACAGTGAAATCATTGTTACAAGTGGTGCAAGTGAGGGAATAGATTTAGTTTTTCGTTCACTGTTGAATCAGGGTGATGAGGTTATTATTATTACTCCAAGTTATGTTGCTTATGAACCTTTAGTTAAACTTGCGGGTGGTACGTGTGTTTTGGTAGAGGCGAAAGTAGACAATGAATTTAAGTTAACTAAACAAATGTTGCTTGATGCAATTAGTGACAAGACTAAAATATTATTTTTAAATTATCCTTCAAATCCTACAGGCGGAGTTATGAGTTATGAAGATTATGTTGAAATAGTTGACATTATAAAAGAAAAAGAAATATTTGTAATAAGTGATGAAATATATGCAGAACTTACATATGATGGTAAGTTTTGTTCTATAGCTTCATTTGATGAAATTAAGGATCAAGTAATTTTAATGAGTGGTTATTCTAAAGCTTATGCAATGACAGGATGGCGTATTGGTTATTTATGTGCTAATGAAACATTGATTAATGCTTTTTTAATGATTCATCAATATTCATCGATGTGTGCAAGTGTTATCGGTCAAATTGCAGCTGTTGAGGCTAGTAAAAATGGTGATAATGCCGTAATAGAAATGTGCGAATCTTTTCATATGCGTCGTAATTTCATTGTGAATAACCTTAATCGTATTGGTTTAAAATGTTTTATGCCAAAAGGTGCTTTTTATGTTTTTCCATCAATTAAAGAAACTGGGTTAACAAGTGAACAATTTTGTGAACAATTATTACAACAACAAAAAGTTGCGGTAGTTCCAGGGACGGCATTTGGTGCAGCAGGTGAAGGATTTATACGTATTTCATACGCTTATAGCATTGATGAAATAAAAGTGGCTTTGGAAAGAATTGAAGAATTTTTAGTCAATATAAAATCAGTTTAATTATTTTATACTAGAAAAAGGTCGTTAATTACCTTTAAATAGTTAAAAATGCATATATGTGTTTACAAAAGAGGATATTTTTGGTATGATTATAAACAGGATATATCGTCTGATATTCCTACTTGTCTATAACTTGATTATAGGCCACAGACCATAAGGAGGTGTACAGAAATGAAAAAATACGAAATTATGTACATTCTTAACGCATCACTTGAAGATTCAGCACGTACTGCTGCAATCGACAACATTCATGGAATTGTAACTACTAATAATGGTACAATTACTAAAGTTGACGAGTGGGGAGTTAAAGAATTTGCTTACAAAATCGAAAACATGACTAGAGGTTATTATGCAGTAATCAATGTTGAATGTGAAAATGCATGTCTAGTTGAATTCAATCGTTTAATGCGTATCAACAAACAAGTAGTTCGTTTCATGGTTATAAACAAAGACTAAGAGATAGGTACTAATATGATAAATAAAGTTATTTTAGTAGGCAGACTTACTAAAGAAATTAATTTAAAGAAAACTTCTAGCAATCTTTCAGTTGCAACATTTACTGTGGCTTGTAATCGTCGTGTTTCTGGACAAAATGAACAAACAGCTGATTTTATTAATTGTGTTGCTTGGCGTCAATCTGCAGACTTTCTAGCTAAATATTCTCAAAAGGGTAGTTTAGTTGGAGTTGAAGGTCGTATCCAAACTCGTAATTATGATGATGCTTCTGGTAAACGTGTATACGTTACTGAAATAGTTTGTGACAGTGTTCAAATGTTAGAGTCTAAATCAAGTTCTTCAAATACAAATACAAATAGACCAAATACTCAAAATAATGATTATGGTTTTAATCCAAGTAACAATTATGATAGTGCGCCAAGTTCAACAGGATTTGATGCTCCATCTAATGATAACTTTGGTTCAAACGATGCATTTGCTGACTTTGGTTCGGGACATACACTTGATATATCAAGTGATGATCTTCCATTTTAATCGAAAGGAGATTTATTATGGCATTCAAAAAACAAAGAATGGGTCGTAAAAAAGTTTGTTTTTTCACAAAAACTGGAATCACAACTATCGACTATAAAGATATTGAATTATTAAAAAGATTTATTTCTGCAAACGGTAAAATTATTCCAAGACGTGTTACTGGAACTCGTGCTAAATACCAACGTATGTTAGCTACATCTATTAAACGTGCTCGTGAAATGGCTTTATTACCTTACGTTAACGATTAATTTATAAGCTCTCACTATGTGGGAGTTTATTTTTTTTATTATTATTTATTTATTTTAATTTATATATTATTTAGAATGGAGAATTATATGAAAGCAGACTTACATATTCATAGTGAACATAGTTTTGATGCACTAAATAGTGTAGATAGTATTATTAAAGATGCAATAAAAAAGGGTATTGATGTGATTGCAATAGCTGATCACAATGAAGTTTTAGGGGCGATTAGTGCCCTAAAATCAAATGAAATAGAAACAATTAGTGCTATTGAGATTGATTGCTTTTTTAATAATGAAATTATACATGTGTTAGGTTATGGGATCGATTTAAATAATCCTATTTTTATAGATATAAAGCAAAATTATATAAATGAATTTCAAAGAATAGGTGAAGAAAGAATTAAAGTGATAAATAAGTATTATAATTGTGATTTAAATGTTGAGAAAATTAAGTCAATAACACGTATTGGTAGACCTTATACAAGTGTTGAAATAACTAAAATTTTATTGAAGGATATTGTTAATGAACAATTGGAAATTTATCAAACGGGCATTAAGTCAGATGGTCCACTTGAAAAGTTTTATTGGGATAATCTATCTTTAAATAAATGGGGTTATGTTGAAATGAATTTACCTAGGCATATTGATATAATTAAACTAATACATCAAAGTGGTGGTGTTGCAATTTGTGCACATCCCAAAGCTACAATTAGAAATGAAATTGATTTGGTACAACAACTAATTGATGATAACATTGATGGTTTTGAGGTTTATAGTAATTATCATCAAGAAATTGACCGTCAGTTTTATTATGATATATGTTTAGAAAATAATTTATTAATGACAATGGGTTCTGATTTTCATGGTTCAACTAAACCTAATATTACATTGGGTCAATATGGAAGTGATATAGAATGTTCACAATTAGTTAACAATTTAAAAGCTAAGATGGACTATTATAGATCGTGTTTAGGTAAAGTATGTGAATAATAATGTACATAAAATAACAAGTGGTGCAATGATGGTTGCAGTTGTCGGTGTTTTATTAGTAATTAATCGTCAATTCGCAAACTTATTTGAAGTTTATTTTTTGTTTGCTATGCCACTACCAATAATAATCTATCGTTGTAAATATGATATGAAATATAGTTTAATTACTGCTTGTGCAATGATTATATTGAGTATGATAATATCTATGCCTACAACCGTATTTTATGTTTTAAACGCATGTATTATAGGTATTACATATGGAACCTTAGTTAAGAAAAATGCGAGTAATACAAAACTTATTTCCTTTACAATAGTTGCGTCAATTATTACTAATTTATTAATATCAGTAGTTTTCGCAGGCTTTTTTGGATTGAGTTTTATGGATGTAGCAAAAGAATTAGAAAATTTTATTATGTTTTTTAATTCGAATAATAGTTTGTTTTTTAATGAAAATATTGAAAAATTCATTTTATTTTGTGCTTTTTTTGGTGTGGTTATGACAGGTTTTTTAGAAGGTATATTAATTCATGTTATAACTAATGTAGTTTTACGTAAATTAAAAATCAAAACTAATAAAATAAAACCAATAATTTATTGGTCAATAAATAGAAATATTGCTTATCTTTGTTTAACTTTTTCAATTTTATTTCAAATTATTCACTTAATTAACACGCCAGAAGTCGTGCAATATGTTATTATAGTATTAGGTTTTTTAGCTGCAATGGTGTTAGCTTTTTTTGGCTATATAGCTATTTTATTGTTTGGTGTATTAGAATATAAGAAAAATATTGGAATATTTGTAATAATTATCTCGTTTCTTTTACCAACGATAATGATTCCGGTGTTAGTTATTTTTGGTTTCATTTATACAACAACAGATTTTCGACAAGATTTGATTAGGAGGAATAAGCATGATTAAGAAGTATAATCGCTTAAAAGTAATTATTTTAGGTTCTATATTATTTGAATTATTGTTGTTATTTTTTTCAACATTAGTATTTAAAGCTAGTTTTGTTTTACCTATTATTTTAGTTGGTATTAATGCTGCTATGATTTATTATGTGTCATTTATATATCAAGAAGATTCAAAGAATTCTGCTTATAATATCTCTAGTTTATTAGGAGAGGAAGTAAGTGAAGCTTTTTTATATGGTGAAATTGGTATTTTGACATATGATAGTGACTATACAATTAATTGGATGAGTGAACTATTTTATAATCGTGGTATTGGTCGTGTTTCAAAAAAGGTAACAGTTTGGTTACCAGAAGTTAACGCTTTATTTACTGGTGATACTGATAGTGTAACGGTTGATATTGATGAAAAAATTTATGAAATTACAAGAAAAGATGATTCACAAATATTATTTTTTAAGGATATTACTAAAAGTTCTATCATCGAAACTAAATATTCTAATGAACGTGTAGTTTTTGGTTTAATACATATTGATAATTATGGAGAATCAACTCAATACTTAGAAGAACAAGAACGCTCATCGATTAATAATCATATTAGACAACCGATTATTGATTGGTGTAAAAATAATGGTATGATGCTTAGACGTTTAAAGTCTGATCGTTTTTTTGTGGTACTAAATGAATCAATATTTAATACAATAGCTCAAAATCATTTTTCGATATTAAGAGATACAAGAAGAAATTCTGCAGAACTTGATATATCAATAACATTATCAATGGCATTTTCAAGAGGTGATGATAATTTATTAAAACTTGATGAAACAGTTAATAGTTTACTTGAACTTGCGCAAAGTCGTGGTGGTGACCAGGTAGTTATTAAAAAATTAAACGAGGAAGTAAAATATTATGGTGGTTCTAGTGAGGCAACTGAGAAAAGAAGTCGTGTTAGAGTTAGAATAATGGCAAATACTTTACGAAATATGGTTGTGAACTCTAGTAATGTAATTATTTGTGGTCATAAGGAAATGGACTTTGATTGTGTTGGTGCAGCTTTGTGTGTTAGTAGAATAATGAATGCTTATAATCGTCAAACCTGCATTATTGGAAAAACTGGTGGTATAGAAGCTAAACTTAGTGATGCACTACTTTTAGAAAGTGATTCATTAAAAGATCGTCATTTATTTGTAACAGAATCTGAAGCAATAAATCAATTGCGTGATGATACATTAGTTATAATGGTAGATCATCATAATCCAATTACTAGTAATGGTTCAAATTTATTAGAGAAAGCCAAGAAGATAGCTATTTTTGATCATCATCGTCGTATTGCGGATTTGAAGATTAATCCTACTTTGATATATATAGAAGCATCGGCATCAAGTACTAGTGAGTTAATGGCTGAATTTGTTCCTTATTTAAGCAATAAAATCAATTTTAATGAGGCTGAGGCAACTATCATGTTGGCAGGTATGATTATTGATACAAATCGTTTCACAGTAAGAACAGGTACTAGAACATTTGATGCTGCTAGTCTTATTCGTAAATGGGGTGCAGATCCAATTTTAGCGGATAGTTATTTGAAAGATTCTTATGATGAATTTGAACTTAAAAATCAAATTGTTAGTTATTCTAAGATATACTATGATAATATTGTTATTGTAGATGTGGATGAAAAAATAGTTCCAACAAGATCTTTGATTTCTCAATGTGCTGATAGGATCCTTAATGCAAGAGAAATTGAGGCTGTATTTGTTATATCTAAATTAGCAAGTAATAAGTATGGTATTTCATCTAGAAGTAAGGGTGAAATAAATGTTCAAATTATTATGGAGGCAATGCATGGTGGTGGCCATTTTAGTGCGGCTGCAGTTCAACGTGATAATACAAGTGTAGAAGAATTAAAAAATGAATTATTAAATAAAATACAAGAGTATTTACAGGAGGATAACAAATGAAAGTAATATTATTACATGATGTAAAGAATGTGGGTAAAAAAGGAGAGATTAAGGAAGTATCTGACGGATATGGTCGTAATTTTTTAATCAATAACAAACATGCAGTTGTAGCATCTGGAAAGAGTCAAGCAATATTAGAACAACAAAATGTTCAAGAAAAATTAAATCTTTTAGAAAAAAAACATGAGGCTGAACAATTAGTAGAAGTACTTGGAAAAATAACATTAGAATTTTATGTAAAAGGTGGTAAAGATGGTCGTGTCTTTGGTTCAATATCTACAAAGCAAATTTGTGAAGAACTTTATAGAAAACACCAAATTAGTGTTGATAAGCGTAAATTTTTAGATAAAGGCGGAGTTACAAATTTTGGCTATAGTGATGTGAAGGTTGAACTTTATAAAGAAGTTATTGGTGTTATTAGAGTTCACTTAAACGAAAAATAGATTTAAATTAGAAAGGTGGTTTTATTGATGAATAAGGTAATGCCTAATAATATTGATGCAGAGCAAGCTCTTTTAGGTGCAATGTTGCTTTATGAAAAAAGTGTTAGACTTGCATTGGATGAAGGATGTGAACCTGAATTATTTTATTTGGAGTCTCATCGTTTAATATTCACTGTTATGAAATCACTTAATGATGCTTTAAAACCGGTTGATATAACATCTGTTGCATCAAAATTACAAGATTTATCGCAATTAGATAAAATTGGTGGAATGGATTATTTATTGCGTTTAAGTGATAGTGCAGTTACATCATCTAATACTAAGCATTATGTTGAAATTATATTAAACAAATTTTATTTGCGTAATTTAATTGAAACAGCTAATGATATAGTACTTAATGCTTATGATGAATCAGATGAAGTGGAAAATGTTTTAGATAGTGCGGAAAAACAAATATTAAATGTTACGCGAACACGTAAAACTACAGAGTTTAGAACAAGTGGTGAAGTAGTTTCAGTTGTAATGGATAATATTTATCAAATGAAAAATCAAAAGAGTCGATTAACTGGTACAAAAACTGGATATAAAGAATTAGATAATACTACTAATGGTCTGCAAAAAGGTGATTTAATTATTTTGGCTGCTCGTCCTTCAATGGGGAAAACAGCTTTTGCACTAAATCTTGCCCTTAATGCTGCTCAACTGCACTTAGATAATGCTGTTGCTGTTTTTTCTTTAGAGATGCCTGCCGAACAGCTTATTCAACGTATGATGGCAACTAAAAGTGAAGTTGAAGGTAATAAAATACGTAATGGTTATTTAACTAATGATGAGATGAATATGCTTCAAGAAGCGGCAGTTGAAATGAAGGCTTTAAAGATTTTTATTGATGATACTCCAGGTATTAGAATGTCTGAAATATTTTCGAAGTGTCGTAAATTAAGTGCAGATCATGGTTTATCTATGGTTGTTATTGACTATATCCAATTAATTAGTGGAAATGGAAAAAATTCTGATAATCGTCAACAAGAGGTTTCGGAAATTTCTCGTACATTAAAATCTTTAGCTCGTGAACTTAAGGTTCCAGTTATAGCTTTATCACAGCTTTCTCGTAAAGTTGAAGAACGTACAGAAAAAATACCGATGTTATCGGATTTGCGTGAATCAGGAGCAATTGAGCAGGATGCCGATATTGTTATGTTTTTATATCGTGAAGCTTATTATCAAAGTTTAAAGGATAAAGATGAATCATTAACTAATGAAAAAGTTGATGTTATCATTGCTAAACATCGTAATGGAGCAACTAAAACTATCGAATTATCGTTTGAAAAACACATTAACTCATTTAAAAATTTAGCTGCTGATACCGGAGGTAATTGATGAAAAAGTACTTAACTCTTTTTACAATGATATTAATTAGTGTTGCATTAGCAGCACTTTTTCAACATGGAGATAATTTTAATTCTTCTGCAAGTCTTGTAAATAAAAAATCAATCGTGGATCAAAAGATTTTAACAATGAATAATGAAGCTAAACAGGTTAATTACCTTTACTCATCAGGTAAACTTGTAGGTGCTATTAAAGATATTAGTGTAATCGATGAAAGATTACATGAAGTTTATTTGGAGTTATATTCTGATATATACTTGGATACTAAAGTTACAATTGGTGAAGATATGTATATCACAAACGAATTAAGTTTATATGAATATGAAGATATTGATCAGCAAATAGCAGATTATTTAATTGATAATAAATTGTATGGAATTGAAGTAGATGCAATTGAACTTGTTAATGAAGATGGAGTTTATGATACTTTGTATGTCAAAGACATAAATGATTTTTATGAGGCAAGGGATCGTTATATGCTTAATTTTATATCACAAGAATCATTTGATATGATTAAAAGTGGGCAGGATGTTCCACAGCTTTCAACGTATGGAACACGAGAAGTTGATATTCAAATTAAAGAGCAGATGAATATTGTAAAGGCTGTTGCTGACCCTGATAATATTATGATGGACAAGGCTGAAATTTTAAAATATTTAAGCTATGGAAACAATACAGCTGAGCGACTTTATGAAGTGCAAGAATTTGATACAATCGAAAAAGTAGCTTGGGCAACAGGATTACTTCCTGAGCAGGTAGTTTCAATTAATAGTGATATTTTAAAGGATGTTGAACAGGTAATAACACAAGGGACATTCTTAAATGTAATGTATTTTAGTTCTCCAATAACAGTTTTAGTAACTCAAGAAATCATTGCGAGAGAAGTTGTTTATGCTGATGAAACTATTTTTAATACTGATGATACTTTACGTGAGGGTGAATCTTATGTTGTTACATCAGGATTTGAAGGAAGTAAAAATGTACAGTATAGTGACGTATATCAAGATGGTAAGGTAATAAACCATGAAGTAATATCAGAAGTTGTTACAATGCAACCTCAACAAGAGGTTGTAAATGTAGGTACTATGGTAATACCAGGTGTTGGTACTGGTACTTTTAGATGGCCTATAGATAATCCAAAATTAACTCAAAGATTTAATCCGTCTAATAATCACTATGCTATTGATATTGTTAATAAGTATGAAAGATATGGAAATATATACGCAGCTGATAGAGGCACAGTTATAAAAAATGCGTATCATTATATCAATGGGTATTATATGTGGATTGATCATGGTAATGGCTATATGAGCCATTATGGTCATATGAAAAGTCCTGGTAATTATCCTGAAGGAAGTAAAGTAAATAAAGGGGATATTATTGGCACAATAGGTGCAACAGGTAATGTTACTGGTGTTCATATTCATTTTTACGTTGAAAAAAATGGGAAAAGAGTAGATCCGTGTAATGGATTGTTACCTTGTTAACATGGAAATATATGGATTGTGTAGTGGTTCTAAAGGGAACTGTTTTGTTGTGAAAAATAATGAAGATTTTATAATAATAGATTGTGGTAGTACTAAAAAATATCTTGTTAAATGTTTTGAATCTTTGACACTAGATTATAAAAGTGCTAGTGCTTTATTATTGACCCATAGTCATAAAGATCATTGTTCACAACTTAAAATGTTTGACGATGTAGTTAAATATACAATGATGGACAATGATTATGTTAATTGTAATAAACTTAAGGCTTATGAAAAAATATTGATAAATGATTTTGAAATTTTACCAATTCCATTATCGCATGATTGTTTGAATACAATCGGATTTGTGATAAAAGTTGGTGAAGAAAGACTTGTCTACATAACAGATACTGGTTATATTTCTAGTGATGATTATATTTATTTGCAAGGTGCTGATTATTATGTTTTTGAAAGTAATCATGATATTGAAATGTTGATGAATACAAGTCGTCCGCATTTTACGAAAAGTCGTATATTTGGTGATAGTGGCCATCTTTGTAACGAAGATTGTGCAAGTGCATTAAGTAAATTAGTTACTGAAAATACCAAAGAAATTATACTCGCTCATATAAGTGAACAAGCAAATACTTATGAATTGGCATATGATGTTAATAAAAAAGTTCTAGATAATGTTATCAATGATTATAAATTGCAGTGTGCACAACAATCTATTATTACTTATGGAGGTAAACGATGAATAAAATTTATGCTTTAGGATTAATGATATTATTAGTATACTGTGGCTTTTTGACGTATCAAATAGATAAGTTAAAAGGAGTACAAGTTAATGAAACAAAAGATATTACAGTTATTAATAATGAAATTAATGGATTTTCAACTGATTTAACCAAAGTTATTGATGAAAGTATAGATAAGGTTGTTAGCGTAAAATTTTCAGGAACTATTCTAAATAATCATCGAACAGGAGTAGTTGTTAAGACAGATGCTGAATCTGCTTATATTGTTGTAAGTTATGACGAAGGATATAGTGATGAAATAAAAGTAACGTTTAATAATGGTGTTGAATACGACGGAACAATATTAGTTAAAGATCCCTATACGTCACTTGCGATAGTTACGGTGGATGTTGACTTCAAAGTGAATAGTGTTGAGTTTACTTCATTAGAAAGTGCAAGTATTGGTGAGTGGGTTATTTCAGTAGAGGCTAGTGATGACCGAAAATTAACAACATTAGCAAGTGTTGGTATTATTTCGTCGGATGAACAAAGTTTATTGTACGATCATGATGGTGATGAATTATTTGATTTTGAAATAAAAATATTAAACAGTGATATTAATAATAGTGTAGCAGGTCCAATTTTCAATCTAAATGGTGATATGCTAGGTTTTAAACTGCCATTTAAAAAGACTATCATAAGTAGCGAAGAAATTAATTTAATGTTAAAAATGCTTGAAACAAATGCCGATGTTATTCGTAAAAATGCGGGTATATCAATTATCAATGTAAAAGATATGCCAACCTACAAAAAAAGTAGTAATGGAATCAAACTTGATTTATTTAATGGTGTGGTAATTGATGAAATTACAACGAAATCTATGTTTAGTGAATTAGAAGTAAATGATGTCATTACAAAAGTAAACGATATTATAATTACAGACTGGTATAGTTTTTATCAAGTTGTAAATGGATTAAATGAAGGTGAAGAAATTTCAGTAACTTATTATCGTCAAATGGAACAACTTGTATCAACAATAGTGATATTATGATTAAAATAATTGGTGTGGGTAAAATTAAAGATAAGGCATTAGTTAGTTTAATTAATGAATATCTTAAAAGACTTCAACCCTACAATAAAATAGAAGTTATTGAAGTAAATGACATAATGACAAATGCAAATAATTCTTTATTACAAAATATTGAAGTACTAAATAAAGAAGCTAGTAATGTTATAGGTAAAATAAAGGATAATGAATTTGTTATTTTATTAGATTTGCATGGAAAGAGTTTAACAAGTGAAAATTTAGCGAAAAAAATAGATGAAATATTTACATATAAAACAAGTAATATCACATTTGTTATTGGTGGATCGCTAGGAGTTGGTGAACAATTGGTTAAAAGAGCAGATTTTAGATGGAAATTATCTGATTTAACATTCACTCATCAGATGACAAGAGTGCTTATTTTAGAGCAAATATACAGAAGTTTCAAAATATTGGCAAATGAGACATATCACAAGTAAGTTTTACTTGTAACCGTTGACAAAATAGTTTAAAATGAATGTAGGTATTAGGAGGAAATTAATATGAAAGAAATAACAGTTTTAGTAATTGATCCAGTTGGATTACACGCACGTCCTGCTACAGTTGCAGTTAATGCAGCAAGCAAATTCAAAAGTGAAGTAAAAGTTGCTTACAAAGGTCGCTCAGTTAACATGAAATCAATCATGGGAGTTATGTCTTTAGGTATTCCAACTCAATCAGAAATCGTTGTATCTTGCGATGGTGAAGATGAAGAAATGGCTATCAACACAATTGAAGAAGTACTACGCGCTCAAAAAGTAGTTGCATAATTAATCGTCCTGTTTATACAGGGCTTTTTTTATGCTTTATTGAATTAGTATTGCAAAAAGTATGGTAAACTTTTTTATTATTTGTCATACTTTTTTATTGCAATTTTATTTATATTCTTAACATTTATATAATTTATTAGCCTTTGAACTTTTATGTAATTTGAAAAATAGCGTAATAATAGTTTAAATATAAATATAAATTATTTATAAAAAGCATTAATAATAGGCATTAAATGTCAAAAAAACTATGAAAATGGATAAAATAATATTTATTTGTAATATTCATATTGATTTGTGATATAATTACGATGTTAGAAGAAAGGTGAATATTATGAAGAAATATCTTGAATGGATTAATCATCCTAACTTAGATTTAAAATTAAAACAAGAGTTAGAACAAATGAATGATAAACAAAAAGAAGATGCATTTTATACAAATATAGAATTTGGAACAGCTGGTATGCGAGGAATACTTGGTGCAGGAACAAATCGTATTAACCTTCATACAATTCGCAAAGCAACACAAGGATTTTGTAACTATATTATCAGCAATGGTAATAATAATTGTGCAAGAGGTGTAGCTATAGCTTATGATAATCGTCACATGTCTTATGAATTTGCAATGGACTGTTCATTATTATTAGCTAAAAATAATATTAAAAGTTATGTATTTGAATCATTAAGACCAACACCTGAATTATCTTTTGCTGTTCGTAGCTTAAATTGTTTTGGTGGTATAATGATTACTGCATCACATAATCCTAAAGAACATAATGGATACAAGCTATACGATGAAACTGGTTGTCAATTAGTTCCGGCAATTGCCCAAGTTGTAATTGATGAAGTTAATTCAATTACTGATGAACTAGCAATTAATGTTGAAGTTAGTGATGAACAAAAAGGATTAATTACTATTATTGGTAGTGAAATCGACGAAAAATATTATAGTGAAGTTTTAAAAATACAATTAAATAGTGATTTAGATAAAAGTAATATTAAAGTTGTTTTTTCACCAGAGCATGGTACAGCAAATGTACCTGTGCCTCATTGTTTAAATACAGCTGGATATAATGTAATAAGGGTATTGGAACAATGTGATCCAGATCCTGATTTTTCAGGCACAAAAACACCAAATCCTGAAGAATTAGCAGCTTATGATTTATCTGTTGAATATGGCTATAAAAATAATGCTGATATTATTTTAGTATGCGACCCTGATGCTGACAGAATGGGGGTTGGTGTTATGCATAATAATCAATATCAAATCTTAACTGGTAATCAAAGTGGTTCAATTTTAATTGAATACATTTTAAGTCAGTTAACTATTAAAAATTCAATGCCTAATAACCCTGTAATGTTTAATACTGTTGTTACAAGTGATTTAGGTGAAAAAATAGCTAATAAATACGGTGTTGAGTGCGAAAAAACACTTACTGGTTTTAAATTTATTGGTGAAAAAGTTGCGCAATATGAAAAAGACCATAGTAAGAGCTATGTTTTTGGTTATGAAGAAAGTTACGGTTCTTTAATTTCTCCATTTGTTCGTGATAAAGATGCGCCTCAAGCATGTTTAATGTTGGCAGAAGCAGCTTGTTATTATAAACATTTAGGGAAAACATTAGTTGATGTTTTAAATGACTTATATGCAGAACATGGATTTTATAGCGAAACACAAAAATCATTATCATTAAGTGGTAAACAAGGTGCTGAAAAGATTAAATCTATCTTAGAAAATTTAAGAAATGATGTTTTTGATAGCATACGTGGATATAAAGTTTTAAAGTTTGAAGATTACCAAAAGTGTATCATAGTACAAAATGGTGAAACTACTCCGTTAACAGGATTTGCGAGAGCAGATGTTTTAAAATTCTACTTAGAAGATGGATCATGGATTGCCGTTAGACCTTCAGGAACAGAGCCAAAATGTAAATTTTATTTCTGTGTTAAAGGGGATACTATGCAAAAATCACTAGACAAAACTAAATTGTTTCATAATGAATCACAAAAATGGTCAGTATAAGCACAAGTTTTCTTGTGCTTTTATTTATAGAATGGAGGACATAGTATGTTAATAAATAAAACTGAGTTAAAAAAGTTTCATCAAGGGCATTCAATTGCAGCTTACAATATTTTTGGGGCGCATTTGGTTAATGAAGAAGGAAAAGACGGAGTTCGTTTTACAATTTGGGCACCTAATGCCAAAAATGTACAAGTTGTCGGTCCATTTAATGAGTGGGATGGCTACAGCTCATGGATGATTAAAATTAGTGAAGGGATTTTCTCTTTGTTTGTAGAAGGATTACTAGAGTGGGATTTATATAAATATAACGTTGAAGGTGTTGATGGAACTTGGTGTCAAAAAAGTGACCCATACGCTTTTTATAGCGAAACAAGACCTAAAACTTGTAGTATAGTTTGTGATGTTGATAGTTATGATTGGGAAGATAAAGCTTATTTAAAAAAACGTACTAAAGGTTTTGATAAGCCTATGAATATTTATGAAGCACATTTAGGGGCTTGGATGCGTCATCCAAACGGTGATGTGTATTCATATATTGATTTAGCTGATCGTTTGATTCCATATGTTCAAGAAAAAGGTTATACTCATATTGAAATTATGCCTTTAAATGAACATCCATTTGATGGTTCATGGGGATATCAAGCTACAGGTTATTTTAGTTGTACATCAAGATATGGTGACCCTAAAAACTTTATGTATTTTGTAGATGAATGTCATAAGGCTAATATTGGAATCATTATGGATATTGTTCCTGTACACTTTGTGAATGATGCACATGGCTTAAAATATTTAGATGGTTGTGCATGTTATGAATACGAAAGTAACGATGATGCTCATAGCCAATGGGGTACAATGAACTTTGACCTTAGTAAAGAAGAAGTAAGATCATTTTTAATGAGTGCTTCTGCATTTTGGTGTGATAAATTCCACATTGATGGTTTAAGAATTGATGCGGTAAGTAATATGATTTATTGGGGTGGTAATAAAGATCGTGGAGTAAATGTTGAAGCATTAAACTTTATTAAACGTCACAATTTTAATCTTGCGAAAAAATTTAAAAAAGTATTCTTAATTGCTGAAGATTCATCAGATTTTGCAAATGTTACAACACCTACAATTGATGATGGATTAGGGTTTGACTACAAGTGGGATTTAGGATTCATGAATGATACTTTAAAATATTATGAGTTAGATCCAATTTATCGTAAAGATAATCATAACTTACTAACATTTTCAATGGCTTATTATTATAGCGAAAAATTCATTTTGCCATTTAGTCATGATGAAGTAGTGCATGGTAAAAAAACAATACTTGATAAAATGTGGGGAGATTATGAACAAAAGTTCTCACAAGCAAGAAATTTATATGCTTATATGTTTACTCATCCAGGTAAAAAGCTTAACTTTATGGGTAATGAAATTGGTATGTTTAGAGAATTTGATGAGAAAAAAGAAATTGATTGGTTCCTATTAGATTATCCAATGCATCAAGCTTTCGAAAGATACACTCATGACTTAAATCAAATTTATTTAAAGCATCCAGCTTTTTCTAAACAAGATTTTGAAATGGATGGGTTTAAATGGCTAGATGCTGACAATAATAAAGATAGTATTTTTACTTATGTACGTAAAGATAAAAAATCAGAATATGTTGTGTTGATTAACATGTCTGCGAATTCTTTTGAAAATTATGAAATCAAAAATGTGACAAAGGGAAATTATTTAGAATTAATTAATAGTGAAAAGGACATTTATTTTGGATGTAACATGTGTAATTATGAAGTTTTATCAACATGTGAAAAAGAAGAAATAGAAGTTTTAGATGTTAGAGTTGCACCGTTTGCTGCAATTATATTTAAATTAGAAAAGTAATCTGAAAGGGAATAGGAATAAAAAATGTTTACAAGTAAAGAGAGTTTTATAAAAAGTTATAGAGAAAGAATCATTAGTGCGTATGGTAGAGAATTAGAAGAGACAGATAAGAGCGACAGATTTTTAGTTTTAGGATATATGATTCGTGAATATGCTAGTATTAACTGGAAAGAATCAAAAGAAAAAGTAAAAGATAACCAACAAAAACAATTATATTATTTCTCAATGGAATTTTTAATCGGTCGTTTATTTACTAATAACTTAATGAATCTTAATATTTATGAAGTTGTTAGAGATGGACTTGCAGATCTTGATATCGATATTAATGAAATCGAAGATGTTGAATCTGATGCAGGTCTTGGAAATGGTGGTCTAGGGCGTTTAGCTGCTTGTTTTCTTGATTCATTAGCGTCATTATCACTTGCTGGTAACGGGAACTGTATTCGTTATCAATATGGTTTATTTAAACAAAAAATAGTTGATGGTCATCAAGTTGAAGTTCCTGATCAATGGTTGAAAATCGGTAATATTTGGGAAGTAAGAAAACCAAAACACAGTGTTGATGTTAAATTTTACGGAAATATTGAAATGAATAAAACTGAAGATGGGCGTTTAGAGATGAAACATGTGAATGCTCAAGTTGTTCGTGCTGTACCTTATGATATGCCAGTAATCGGACATAACACACCACAAACAAATACTTTGCGTTTATGGAGTGCTGAGGCTAGTGAAGATCTTCCAGCTGGTATTGATTTTATCAAATACCTTCAAGACGTTAATTCTATTTGCTTAAATGTATATCCTGATGATTCTACAGAAGATGGTAGAATGTTACGTGTTAAACAAGAATATTTCTTTGTTTGTGCAGGACTACATTCAATTATCAAACAACATTTAAGCGTTTATAAAACTTTAGATAATTTTGCAGATAAAGTAGTTATTCAATTAAATGATACTCATCCTGTTTTATGTATACCTGAATTAATGCGTATATTAATGGATGACTATAACTATGATTGGGATGGAGCATGGGCTATTACAACTAAATGTTTAGCTTATACAAACCATACTATTTTAACTGAAGCATTAGAAAAATGGCCAGTACACTTTATTAGAATTTTATTACCAAGAATTTATATGATCATAACTGAAATTGATCGTCGTTTTAAAATTTATGCTACAGAACAATTTGATAATGATGCAAATCGTGTATATCGTTGTTCAGTAATTAAAGATAATACAGTTCATATGGCAAACCTTGCAGTTATTGCTGCAATTAGTGTAAATGGTGTTGCGGCACTTCATACAGAAATTATTAAAAAAGATTTATTTGCTGATTTTGTAGCTTTGTGGCCTAGTAAATTTAATAATAAAACTAATGGTATAACACACCGTCGTTGGTTTTTATATTCTAATCCACAACTTAGAAAAATGCTTAATGAGACAATTGGTAATGGATTTGAAACTGATTTAAGTAAGCTTGAAGATTTAATGAAATATGTTGATGATAAAAATATTCAGAAGCGTTTTATGGATATTAAACTTGAAAGAAAAGTCATCTTAGCAAAATTAATTAAGGAAAGAACTAATATTGATGTAGATACAAATTCTATCTTTGATACTCAAGCTAAAAGATTGCATGCATATAAGCGTCAATTATTAAATGTTATGCATATTATCTATTTATATCAAAAGATTAAAAGTGATCCAACATTTACAATGCATCCTCAAACATTTATCTTTGCTGCAAAAGCTGCTCCTGCATACGTGTTTGCGAAAGAAGTTATTAAATTAATTAATAGTTTATCTGATGTAATTAATAATGATGCTGATGCTAGTAAATTTATTACTGTTGTATTTATTCCAAATTACTCAGTATCAATTGCTGAAAAATTAATGAATGCATCTGATGTTTCTGAACAAATTTCTACAGCTGGTAAAGAAGCAAGTGGTACTGGTAATATGAAATTTATGATGAATGGTGCTATTACTTTAGGAACACTTGATGGAGCTAATGTTGAAATTGATGAATTAGTTGGTCGTGAAAATGACATCATATTTGGTTTAAATGCTGATGAAGTTGCTATTAAAAGACAAAACTATAATTCATGGGATTTATACAATAGTGATGAACGAATCAAAAACGTTATTGATTCACTAGTAGATAAAACATGGTCTAGTAATGAAAATGAATTTAGAGTTATTTATAATGATTTATTATTTAATAATGATGAATATTTATTATTAGAAGATTTTGATGCTTATGTTAAAGCTCAAAGTGAAGTTCAAAAGCTTTATAGTGACAGATCTAAATTTGCTAAGTGTTGTTTAATTAATATTGCGAAATCAGGTTTCTTTACAAGTGATCGTACTATTAAACAATATGCTGATGAAGTTTGGCACATTAAAGAAGTTAAATAATTAATATTATTAAAATTGATTAAAATAAAAGGTTGAATCATTAATTTGATTCAACCTTTTATTTTATTTCCATGCCTTAGCACATGATTTGCGAACGATTAATTCACAAGGGAATGTTAACCTTATTGGACATGCTTGAAAATTATTTGCTTGGTCATAAATAAACTTTGCACTAAATTCTCCTAATTTAGTTGTTGGTACATTTACAGATGTTAATGTATTTTTACTGTTTGCATCTTGATTATTATTAAAACCAATAATTGATACATCATTTGGGACATTAATATTATTTTCTTCTAATGCTTTCATTGCACCCTTTGCAATATCATCTGATGCACAAAAGATGGCTGTGGGTACATTGTTGTTGTTTATCAGTTTTAAGGCCATATCATAGCCAGAATTGACTGAGAATTCACCTAATTGAATGTATTCTTCATAATCAAGCTTAAATTTCTTGCAGTAATGCTTAAAAAAATGTAAACGCTGTTCTAAATAGACACTACCATCAGAAGTGCACTCAACACCACCTAAAAAACCAATATAAGTATGATTCATTTTTAAAAGGTAGTGAATAGTATCATACATTGCATTTTTAATGTCTAAGATTATTGTATTAACATATATTTTTTGCATATACATATCAACAAAAATAATATTTGCACAGCTTTTTCTAAAATAAGATATTTCTTCTTTACTAAATCTACCGATAGCAATAATAGCATCACCATCAATTAGCTTTGTATTTAAATCTAGCTGATCTATATATGTGATATTTACAACAACACTTTTATTTAATAAATAATTTTGAGCAGCTTCTCTAATAGATAAATAATATGTGTCTTCTATCTCTCTTTCGTAAGTACACCATAAAATAATATTAACATGTAACGCTTTATATACATTTTTAGTTTTAATGTCTCTTTTAATATAATTTAGTTCTTTAGCTATTTTAAAAATATTATCCCTAGTAAGAATTGAAACATTTAATGATTGATCATGATTTAAAACACGTGAAACAGTAGATATTGATACGTTTGCTTTTAATGCAATGTCTTTAATAGTCGTCATAAATTCACTTCCTTATATAATTATTATAACATAATGAATCAGTAACATTTAAAGAATTTTAGTAAAACTTTTGATTATAAACAGTAATGTTTTAGGACTATTGACAAGGAGTTGAAACACAGGTATGATGTAAGCGTATTCAAAATAAAAACGGAGGAAACAGAAAATGAAAAAAATATTCGCCTTATTAGTCACAGCATTAATGGTATTAAGTTTAGTTGGATGTACATCTGAACCTACACCAGAAGCAACAGGAACACCAGAAGCTGGTGGAGCTGCAAAAGAATTTAACGTTGGTGTATCAATTTACAAATTTGATGATAACTTTATGACTCTTTACCGTCAAGAAATCGAAGCATACTTCAGCGAATTAAACACTGAAGAAGTTAAATACAACGTAACTGTTCAAGATGCTAAAAACGACATGGCTGAACAATCAGCACAAATCGATGCATTTATCGCTCAAGAAGTTGATGTTATGATTATTAACTTAGTACAATCTACATCTGCAGCACTTGCAATTGAAAAATGTGAATCATCAGGTATCCCATGTATCTTCATTAACCGTGAACCAAGTGAAGAGGATATGAAATTAAATGTTGGAAACATCGCTTATGTTGGTGCTGATGCTCGTCAATCAGGAAAAATGCAAGGTGAAATTATTGCTGATCTTGATAACAAAGGTGATTTAAACGGAGATGGTGTTTTAAGTTATGTAATGGTAGTTGGAGATCCAGAAAATGTTGATGCTCAATACAGAACTGAATTCTCAATTAGTCAATATATCGAAACTTCAGGATTAGAAGTTGAAAAATTAGATGAGCAACGTGGTGACTGGGATATAGTTCGTGGACAAGAAATCGTTGCTGCTGCTTTAGCTCAACACGGTGATTCAATTGAAGTTGTATTCTGTAATAATGATGGTATGGCTTTAGGTGCTTTACAAGCAATTACTGCTGCTGGTCGTGTTGTTGGTGAAGATATCTACTTAGTAGGTGTTGATGCTCTTGACGAAGTTGTTGATCTTATTGAAACAGGTGAATTTACTGGTACTGTATTAAATGACCACATCGCTCAATCTCATACAGCTGTAGATGCTGCAATTTCAGCAATCAATGGTGAAGCTTTAGAAACTTATTACTGGGTTGATTACGTTAAAGTAGTTAAAGATTAATAAATAAAATAATATTAAATTAAGTGTGCAAGCGCACACTTAATTTTTCTAAATAGTAAAGGTGGTAGTTTAATGAGTGAATTTATTTTACAAATGAAAAATATAAGTAAAAGTTTTCCAGGGGTTAAAGCGTTAGATAATGTTTCTTTAGATGTTAAACGTGGTACAGTTCATGCCTTAATGGGTGAAAATGGTGCAGGTAAATCTACATTGATGAAATGTCTATTTGGTGTTTATAAAATGGATGGTGGAAGTGTTGTTTTTGATGGACAACCAGTTACTATAAAAGGTACAAATGATGCAATGCAAAGAGGTATTGCAATGGTACATCAAGAATTACAACCGATATTAGAAAGAAGTATTGCAGAAAACATTTTTTGTGGAAGATACCCAACTAAAGGTGTTGGTGTATTTCAAATGATTGATCATGCAAAAATGTATAGTGAAACAGAAAAACTATTAAGTAATTTAAATTTGAACTTTTCTGCGAAAATGAAACTGTCTGAATTAAGTGTTTCTCAGATGCAATCTGTTGAAATTGCTAAAGCAGTATCATTTAAATCTAAAATCGTAATTATGGATGAACCTACATCTTCACTTACTGAAACTGAAGTTGAAAAATTATTCGAAATCATCAATATGTTAAGAGATGAGGGTGTTTCGATTATTTATATTTCTCATAAGATGGAAGAAATATTACAGATATCTGATGAAGTTACAATTATGCGTGATGGAACATACGTTGGGACATGGGATTCAAAAACATTAACAACTGATATGATTATATCAAAAATGGTTGGACGTGAATTAACTAGTAGATTCCCTTTACGTGATAATGTATGTGGTGATCCAATTTTAAGTATTAAAAATTATACTTCAATTAATCCTAAATCATTTAAAGATGTTAGCTTTGATTTACGTAAAGGTGAAATATTAGGAATTGGTGGATTAGTTGGTGCTCAACGTACCGAACTAATGGAAGCTATTTTTGGAATTAGAGAAGTTGTTAGTGGTGAAATTGTATATAAAAATGAAGTTATTAAAGTTAAACATCCTCGTGATGCTATTAATAAAGGTATTGCCTTATTAACTGAGGATCGTAGAAGTACTGGAATATTTGGAGTTTTATCAATTTCTGACAATGTTGGAGTTGCTTCATTGGACAAATACTTAGATTATAAAATAGTTTTAAATAATAAAAAATTAAATAAATTGGTAAATGAAAATGTTGAAAAACTATCAATTAAAACACCTAGTAACAAAACACAAATACAATCACTATCAGGTGGGAACCAACAAAAAGTTATTATCTCAAGATGGTTAGCTAATGACCCCGATGTATTAATTTTAGATGAACCAACTAGAGGAATTGACGTTGGTGCTAAATACGAAATTTATTCTATTATCGTCCAACTTGCTAAAGCTGGGAAAAGCATTATCATGATTTCAAGTGAGATGGCAGAACTAATTGGTATGTCTGATCGTATTATGGTTATGTGTGATGGTAGAGTTTCAGGATTTTGTGAAGGAAAAGAAGCAACACAAGAAAATATTATGGCATTAGCCACTCAATATATTTAGAAATAGGGGATTTAATTATGAACAAAAAAAGAATTATAGATTTCATGAGTAATAACGCTATAGTATTATTACTATTAGCACTTGTAGTATTTGTTACAATCGTAGAACCAAACTTTAAATCTGTTAATAATATAGTAAATATATTATCTAATACATCAGTAAGATTTATTTTAGCACTTGGTGTAAGTGGAACATTAATAACTAAAGGTACCGACCTTTCTGCAGGTAGAATTGCCGGTCTTGGAGGAGTAATAGCATGTACTTTACTTCAAAAACCAGACTATGCAGCAAAGTTTTTCCCAGATTTACCTATGATGCCTGTATTTGTAGTATTCTTAATTGTTATAGCTATAACAGGATTTATTGGTTTAATTAATGGATTTGTTGTATCTAAATTTAAAGTTCCACCATTTCTTGCAACACTTGGTATGCAACAATTAGTTTATGGAGCTAACTTAGTATATTCAGGAGCTGAACCTATTGGTGGTCTTCAAAGAGCTTATACAGATGTTGCTACAGGAAAACTATTTGGTAGTGCTACATGGATGCCAGATGCAATGAAAATTCCATACATAATTATCTTTGCAATTTTAATTGCTATTGCTATGTGGTTTTTATACAATAAAACTCGTCATGGTAAATATATGTATGCAATCGGTGGTAATGAACATGCTGCTGAAGTTTCAGGAATCAATACATTTACTTCAAAACTTAAAATTTATGCTCTTGCAGGTGTTTTATATGGTGTTGCAGGTTTCTTACTAGCTGCTAAAGCTGGTGGAGCATCAGTAAACCTTGGTATGGGTTATGAATTAGAAGCTATTGCTGCTTGTACTATTGGTGGTGTATCAACAACAGGTGGTGTTGGTAAAGTTCAAGGTATTTTACTTGGAGTATTAGTATTTGAACTTATGAAAACATCATTACAATTCTTAGGTGTTGACCCATCATATCAATATGTTGCTCAAGGTTTAGTTATTATTGCAGCAGTTGCACTTGATATTAGAAAATATACTGTTAAAAAGTAATTTAAAATTATATTAGAAAATATTAGTAGATCATTTATGGTCTACTTTTTATATTATATAAACATAAAAAAACCTGTAAGACATTTCAGTGTTGATAGTTGAATTACACTATTAACTGATTGTCTTACAGGTTTTATTATTTGGTTTTATTTGTTGCAATTACACGTTCATTTTTAATACATAAATAACATTTGATGACCATTAATACAAAGAATGCACCTAATAATATTATTGCATATGTTAACAATTGTGGTTGTGTGCCTAACATTAATGCTACTAAAATGAATAGGATATATTGTCTTTTTAAACCTTTTTTAGTTGATTGCACATCTTCATTAAATACATAGTTCTTATAATCCTTTTTAAAGATACCTTCAATATAGATTTTTTCCACTACAACTTTACTTAAATAGTAGGCAATAAACAAAGTCGCAATTATAATAATCGTACTTATTTGCCATCCTACATAATTCATTAAGTTGAAAGTTAGAATTAGAGCTGTGCAGTAAATGACTATCATACACGTAAAATACAGTAACATGTCAGATTCACTTAGGTATCTTTTATTTTCTTTATTACAATGTGGACAAATAACTTTTCCTACTTCAAACTGTTCTAATGATTTTGATACACTGACTCTTAAATCTTTATCACAATGCTCACAATTTATTTTCATATAATCTCCTAAAAAATATAATTAATACCTTATAATAATACCATACTTTTAAACTATTTTGACACTATAATGGTACTATCTAAAATGTTTTTAAGTTTAATTGCAAGGTTATAACATTTCTCTATTGGTAATGAACAAATAGCTATTCTAATACCCTTATTAACCTTTACAGTATAGATATTATTTGCAATTAATTCATCATGATATTTATTTAAAACATCAATATCATCAACTTTTATTGTAACAAAAAAACCTTCAACATAAGGATATAAAACTAAGTTACATTCTTTTGCTTCTTGAATAATAATTTTACTTCTAGTTCTTAATAAATCAGTATAATTATTTAACTCAATTTGGTATTTATCAACATCGTTATTAATCATGTCACTAAATGTAACCATGCATGAATTAGAGATATTAGACCACATTGAACGGGCAAACTTTTCAAAGATTATTTCTATTTGATTCGAAACTTCAATTTGTTTTGCCATGATTATAGCAGCACCACATCTAAGACCATAGGCACTACATGATTTAGAAATAGTAAAACTTGTAATAATTGCGACATTATCACTAATATCATTAAATAGGTCTTGGTACTTTCTTACTTCATTATTATAAGCGAAATCAATATAGGCAATATCATTTAAAATGGTACAACTTATTGTTTTTGATAATTCATTTATAAAATCAATTACTTGTTGCCATTCATTTAATGACATAGAATAACCTGTAGGGTTATGACATGGATCATTTATTATAACTAATAACTTATTTTGTTTACGTGCGACATCAGTACATATATGTTTAAATGATTCCATATTAAATCTATCACTATCAAACATTTCATATTCTTGAATATGTAGATTATTTTGCTGCGCCATTAACTTATAAGATGACCATCCAATATTTGGAATAATTAATGTCGTATCTTCATCAAGTAATGTCGATATACAACAACTAATAGCTCCAGTACCACCAGGGGTTGCTATAACACGTGGATTAAGGTTAATGTTACTACCATTATATTGCCACTTTAAAACAGCTTGTTTAAATGCATCATTGCCAGAAAAACTTTGAGCATATTTAGCTTTTAAAACATTACTTAAATTATTATAAATATCATAAAAAGAATTAAATGTAGTAAGTGATAAATCCTCATTAAATAATGAACCAATGGTTGCATCAATTACATTATCACTACCATATATTTCTTTTGCAACTTGAGCTTTTTTCACAACACTAAATACATTATCAACAATTGGATCTAAATTAAGATTTTCTTTTATAAATGACATAGTATTACCTTCTTTCATAATAATTATATGCTTTATTTGCAATAAAATAAATACTTAGCATAAAATAAATTGAAAATACCATAATAGTCTATAGGAGGTAGTTATGAAAAATATTGATATTACAGCATTAATACTCGTAGTGATTGGCGCAATTAATTGGGGATTGGTAGGAATACTTGATTTTAATCTTGTTGTATTCTTATTTGGAAAAGTTTCAGTTATAACAAGTGCTATATATATATTTATAGGATTAAGTGGTTTTTATGTATTAACTTTTCTAAATAAAATAAAATAATTAAATAATTCTTTTATCTGGTGTATAATGTATAGGATAAAGGAGTTTTTTTATGTCAACATTTATGAAACGATATGGTTTTCCCTTTTTAGTTATGATTATTAGTGGTTTATTAGTTCGGTTTGAAGGACTATTTTTAACAGGTTCCCTAAAAAATACAATAGTTATAATTACTATAGCTATTTGTTTATTTGCTTTTGGTATATCAGTTAATATATCAAAGCGAAAAAGGAATGAAACATGGTTAAAGAAAATATTTATATCTTTTTTTCTAATCTTTTTTATTTTTTGGGATTTGGGTTATGTTGTCATACCTCAATTAAAAAATGTGTTTGAGTTTATTGGTATAGATGGCTTTGTAATAAATATGTTATATATATATTTAGGTTTTATCTTTTTTGATTAAACAAAATAAAAACTTAATTAATATCACTTTTATATAAAGGATAATAATTAAGTTTTTTTAATTACTTGATAAAGACTTTATCGGTATTAGTTAACTTATTTTTATATAAGATAGGTAATACTAGTTTAAAGACTAAATAAAGTATTAATATTTCAAATGGCAACAAAATAATATTTTTTGTAAGACTAATTCCAAAATAAACAATATAGGCCTTAGAAAATAAAATATAGTTCCATAAAGATCCAAGCATAACATTAACCAATAAGTTAGTAAGTATCTTTGCACAAATTAACTTAATCAAAGTAATTTTTGTTTTATACAAAAAGATAGCATAAATAAATGCAGTTACCATAGCACTAATTGTATAACCAACAAAAAATGCGCCTTGTGGATGAATGATAAAAGCTAATATGTCGGCAATAAAAGCAACAGCTATTGCCAACAATGGACCTGAAATACATGAAGAAATTGCAACTACAAAAAATGTTGCGAAGATACGAAGTGTTGGTGTGATGGGGATATAAAACGTTGAAATTGTAATTTGAAGCGCAATCAATAATGATAGGCTCGCTAAAACCTTAATTGATTTTTTTTGTTTTGAAGCATCAGACCAATACTTTTTTGAAAATACAGAATTGAATAAATAATTATTCATAAAAAACCCTCCTTATCTACTTGAGTACACAAAAAGAGTTTCATTTTTTTGTATGTCAGTAGGATGCGAAATTTATATAGCAAGATAACTTTTCGTCCAAATAGCACTCCTATCGTCTATTTAGCACTTAACTCATAAATTTCTACTCTGCCCATTTAATATATAATTAAAATCGATAAATGTAAATACTTTAATTATAAAAAATTGTGAAATTAAGATTTTCTAGTTCTTTTAAAATCTTATTAATATGTTGTTGATTTGATGTTTCTAAATTTATTTCTACATAACAATTACCAGGTGTGCTCTTAATATCTGATCGATCATGAGTTATTGATATAATATTACATTTTAAAGTTGATAATAAATCAATTAACAGCTTTAATTGTCCAGGGGTATCTTTTATTAATGTACCGATACTTAATTTGCGTCCTGTTTTAACTAAGCCACGATCAATAATTTTAGAAATCATTGTAACATCAATATTACCACCTGATAAAATACAAACAACATTCTTGCCTTCAAAATCATGTGCATGATACATGGCTGCTGCAAGTGTAACAGCTCCAGCTGCTTCAATTACTGATTTTTCTTTTTCAATACAGCGTAAAATTGCAGAAGTAATTTCTTCTTCATCAACACTTATTATTCCATCAAGATATTCTTTGCAATATTCAAAAGTAATGTTTCCAGGTTTTTTAACACTTATACCATCGGCAATACTACTTACATTTTGCATGCAAATTATTTTATCTTCACTAATTGATCTTTGCATGCTGTTGACATTACGTGCTTCAACTCCAATTATTTTAATTTGTGGATTAATACTTTTTACATAGGCGCTTACCCCACTAGCAAGACCACCACCACCAATTGGTACAAGGATAACATCTACATCATCTATTTGATTTAGTATCTCTACTGCAATTGTTGCTTGTCCAGCGATTACATCAAGGTCATTAAATGGCTCGACAAAAATAGCTGATGTTTCACTTTGAATTTTTTTCGCGTGTTCATAGGCTTCGTCAAAATTATCTCCATATAAAACAACTGTTGCGCCATATTTTTCTGTAGCACTAATTTTTGATAATGGGGCATTAATAGGCATAACAATAGTAGCTTTTATATTTAATGAATTACATGCATAAGCTACACCTTGTGCGTGATTTCCAGCTGATGCACATATTACACCCAATTTTTTTTCTTGTGAAGTTAATTTACTTATTTTATAATAGGCTCCTCTAATTTTAAATGAACCTGTAATTTGTAGATTCTCTTGCTTTAAATAAAGGTTATAATTTGTATTAAAATTATTAGTTTTGATACATTGAGTTACTCTTACTACTTTGTCTAAACATTTTGATGCTTTTAATGCTTCTGCTGTTATATTCATAAAATCACCTCATTAATATTATAACTTAAGTGATTAGTTATTAATACATATTATTATAAAAAATTAGCCAATTCACAAGTTTATTATAATGAATTTTTAGCTGAATATATTAATTTAAAAACACAATAAATAATTAATATTTATGTTAATAATAAGACAAATAAAAATAAGTGTGAAAAAGGATAAAAAACAATAAAATAACAGTTATTATTTGGATAAATGAATAGTAGTTATAGCCTATTGGGCAAAAATAGGTTAAACTATTAGTGGTAGAGGTAAAGTATGAGAAAAATTGCAACAATAAGAAATATTGAAGATATAAATAAATTAAAGAGGCTAGGAATTGATTGTGTTTTAATTGGTGAGAAAAACTTTTCATCATCAATTGAAATGTTATTTAATCTTAGTGAAATTAATGAAATAGTAAAACATAGTCACGATTTAAATATGGAAGTAATTGTTTGTTTAAATCGTTTGTATTTTGATGATGACTTAAATAAGCTAAGTGAATGTATAAATGAATTAGTTAGATTAAATGTGGATTATATCGAATATACAGATCCTTGTGTTTATATGATTTGTAGTGGTTTAAATTGTTTAAATAAATTAATTTATAATCCGGATGCTTTGATGTGTAATAATCGTGATATTCAAACATATTTAGATTTATCAATTAATAGTGTAGTTATTTCCAAGGAAATAACTATTGATGAAATAGAATACATTTCAAATAACACTAATGGTAAATTGCAGTTACATGTATTTGGAAATATTAGAATGTCTTATACAAAAAGAAGACTTATTTCAAATTATTTATCAGAACTAAATAAGGATATAGCTATTAATAATAGTTATGAGGTGACACTAATTGAATCAACAAGAACAGGTGTTATGCCAATTATTGAAGATGATTATTCAACTAGTGTGTATTCTGATTTTGTAATGTGTGGCTTATTAGAAATTAAAAAAATTAAGGATATGAATATTGATAGTATTCGATTTGATGGTATATTTTTAAAGCAATCAATCTTTTTTGATGTTATAGAAGTATTTAATCAAGTTATAAGTAATGAAATAGATGAAGAAGTTGCATTTAAAATGTTGTGTGAAAAATATAGTGATTTAAATATTACTGATGGTTATTTAAACACTAAAACAAATTTAGTTAAGTAGGTAAATATGAATAAAAAAATTGAATTATTAGCACCTGCAGGTGATTTACATCGTGCAAAGGTTGCGATTATGTATGGAGCAAATGCTGTATATATTGGTGGTAAAAAGTTTTCACTAAGAAGTCGTGCTTCGAATTTTGAAATAAGTGATATAAAAGAAGCGGTTTTATTTGCGAATAAATATAATGCTCATATCCATGTCACTGTAAATATGATTCCACATAGTGATGATTTTGATGGTTTAGAACAATATTTAATTGAACTTGAAGAAGTTGGTGTTACAGCGATTATTGTTGCATCACTAACGATTGTGAAAATAGCTAAAAAAGTTGCACCGAAATTAGAAGTTCATTTAAGTACTCAAATGACAAGTACAAATAGCATGTGCTGTGATTTTTATAAGCAATTTGCTATTGATCGCTTAGTACTTGCGCGTGAATGTAACCTTAAACAAATTGATAGTGTTTGTACCAATAGTGATTTACCTATTGAAACATTTATTCATGGGGCTATGTGTACAAACTATTCTGGTCGTTGTACATTAAGTAATGCTATGACACTAAGGGATGCGAATCGTGGAGGATGTGCTCAAAGTTGCCGTTGGAAGTATCATTTATTAGTAAATAATGAGATAGTTAGCGATGAAAACACACTTTTTTCAATGTCTTCAAAAGATTTGTTAGCATTTCCCTATATTTATGATATGATGAAGTCGAATGTAGCGTCGCTTAAAATTGAAGGTCGAATGAAGAGTGCGTACTACATTGCAACTGTTGTGAAAACATACCGAGATTTAATTGATGAAATTGGTGAAACACAACAACCATTGAATCAACAACGACTTGATTATTATCAAAATGAATTTATGAAGGCTGAAAATCGCCCAACATGTTTTGGCTTTTTAGATCATGAACCTGATAAAAATGATCACTTGTATGGTATAAATGGTGCAGGAGTAACTCATGATTTTTTAGCTGTTGTTATGGGTTATGATGATAAACAAAAAACTGCGATATTACAAGTGAGAAATCACTTTGTAATCGGTGATGAAATGGAAGTGTTTGGTCCAAACATAACCAATCAATGTTTTAAAGTAAGTGAGATTTTAGATGAAAAAATGAATTTTATTGAAGTATGCAATAAACCAATGCAAATTGTCAAGGTAAGTATTCCTTTCGCAGTTGAAACTGGTGATATGATAAGAAAGAGGTAATCCATATGATTATATTTGAAGGAGCATTAAGTGTTAAAGCAGTAATTGAAGGAGGTCATCGTTTAGTTAGTGAAGTAATGATTGACCAAGAGAAAGATGATCGTAATACAAGATATATTGTAAATCTTGCTAGATCAAAAAAAATCACAGTAACTCGCGTTGAAAGAGTTGCTATTGATGAAGTTAGTAGTGGAAAAACGCATGGTGGAATAATTTGTTTTGCAAGATCACGTAAATATCAAAACAATGTTACACTTGAAAAAGAAAATCCATTTGTTGTTGTACTTGAAGGAATCGAAGATCCATTTAACTTAGGTTATATCTTACGTACTTTATATGCATCAGGGTGTGATTTAGTTGTAAGTGGTACTCGTAATCTTGATCATTGTGATAGTGTTATCTGTAAATCTTCTTCAGGGGCTAGTGAAATGATTAATTGGTGTCATAGTGATGATCTTACTCAAAGTGTAGAAGCATTAAAAGAAGCAGGACTTAAAGTAGTTTGTGCTGCAAGAAATGAAGCAGTTGATATGTATGACTATGATTATAATCAACCATTAGTTATGTGTATTGGTGGAGAAATGCGTGGATTAAGTTCTAGTATTCTTAACTTAAGTGATCAAAATATTGTTATCCCTTATGATAATGATTTTAGAAATTCATTAAATGCATCAAGTGCTGTAGCTGTTTTAGCTTATGAAGCATACCGTCAAAAAAGATAAATAAATAACTTACCCATAACATTAATGTTATGGGTTTTATTTTGTAAAACACAATTAATCATAAAATATTAGAAAAAAATCAATATTTTAATCAAAAAAGTGTGAAATATTTGTGAAAAAGTAATTTTAAATTACAAATAGTTAATAAAATATTGATAATATGATGAAAATTTCGATTTTAACTTAATATAAAGCAATTGATAGTTTATTAATTAAGCAAAATAATATATAATTATCATATATTATAAAAGTAATATAAATATGAGGAGGAATTTTATGAAAGAAGCATTATATTTGAACAATAATTTAGCACTTATTAACTATACAAAAACATATTATACAAGTATTGATGAATTAATGGCGGGCGAAGCATTTGAAATGTTTTTAAAGTCTTTTTTACAACAATATAAAACAACTAATTATGAACTTTATTATTGGATAACTAAAGACATTCCAATTGAACCGGTCGTTGAAGATATTAAAAAAGTTTTGCAAGTATTAATGGTTTTAGATATTGAAGATATTAGACATCCATTATTACAAGATCGTGCAAGATTTATTCAAATTATAGAAGATGCTTACTTACATTGGCGTGATATGCAACGATATTCAATTGTATTTACTGCAAATTCTGGTGGATTACAAAATTCAAACTTTATGGATGCAGATAATGAATTTAATAAAATGATTCTTGATTTTTATCGTAAAATCCAACAAAAAGTTCAAGGTAGTAAAAATCATGTTTATAGACAACTTCAAGCAGGTACTAATGCATCATTTTTATTAAGAAATTATAAATGGGATGTGCCTTATATTTATAGTGATTTAATTGATATTCCATTTATCAATTCAATAATGCTAAGAACTCCATTAATTATACATCCAAAAAGTAATAAAAGAGTAGGTTCATTTGTTCAAGCTGATTATAATCCTATTTCAGATTTTGTAAAGGGAGATCAAGAATGGTTTTGTTTTCCATGTAAAGTTGGATCGTTATTAACATTTGTGTATTTTCAACGTGATTTTACAAGTAGTGCTGTAGCTTTATCGAATTTATTCGAAATAGCAACAGATGAAGAATGTATCAATAAAAAGCCGGATTGTATGGTTTTGTTTGGTAATAAAGATAATAAAAATGAAACTACTTTTTTCCATGATGAAAAAAATGATATATGGGTAGGTAAAGTGTCTTATAATGAAGTAATCGAATATTTTGGTTACATAAAGAAGATGAGTCTAACATTACACAACTTAAAAATGCAGTCTAAAGGTTGGTTACCATTACATGGAGCTATGATTAATTTACATTTAAAAGATGGAACTACTAAAGGAATTGCTTTTATAGGTGATAGTGGTGCTGGTAAATCTGAAACGATTGAAGCATTAAGCCATGTAACAAAACAAGAAGTTATGTATTCAGAAATTATATTTGATGATATGGGTTCAATGCATATTGAAGATGGGAAAATTGTCGGACAAGGAACTGAAATTGGTGCCTTTGTACGACTTGATGATTTAGATAAAGGTAGTGCTTATCGGGATATGGACCGTTCAATTTTCTTTAATCCGGAAAGTGCTAATGCAAGAGTTGTAATACCGGCAGCTCCTTATAGTACAATTGTAACATCGCATAAAATTGATATGTTTATTTATGCCAATAATTATACTGATAAACGTGGATTAAGACGTGTTGATAATATTGATGAGGCTAAAGATATCTTCGTAACTGGTAAACGTTTTGCTTTAGGAACAACACAAGAAAAAGGTATTTCAACAACATTTTTCGCAAATCCGTTTGGGCCAATGCAAAAACAGGAGCAGTGCTTGCCAATCATTGATGAAATGTTTATGCAATTATTTGATCAAGACATATTTGTAGGTGAAATATTTACTTGTTTAGGACTTGAAAACAAAGGTGATGATGGTCTTAAAATTGCAGCTGTTGAATTATTTGAAGAAATAAAAAAGTTGTAAATTATAAAAAAAAAGATGACAATAATCATCTTTTTTTATATTTAAATCTATATAATAAAATATGACATAATAAATTAGGGATATGCATTTTTTGATTAATATTTATGGTATAATGAAAATATAATGATAATTAAATAATTATCCACGAGGAAGAAATATGAAGATAAATTTTTTTTATGACATGTTTTCGGTAGCTAATAATGGAATAATTGATACAATAAGTTACAATATTCGCTATGTTGAGGTAGCTATAGTATCTTCTGCTGTTACAGCTTTAGTTATGTATATAGTACTTCGTAGTTTTTACTTAAATAAAGTCAATGTTTTGGAGAGTGAAGATATATCATTAGGTCGAGACTTATTAACTAGCTCTATGATTGAAACTAGTTTCATTTATACTTGTCGAACTAAAACGGTATGTTTGCTTGGTAATAAACTAATATTATTCAATAAATATGAAACGAAGAATGAGATTATTAATGTATTATCGAATTTGAATTTAAATGATTATTATAATAATGAAGTTGAAATAGAAGAAGAATTTTTATGTGTAATGTCTGATAAAAGTAAACAGTGGTATAAAATTAATGCTACTGTCGTCTTTGATAAAAAGCATAAATCTACTCCTATTAGAATAGTTGGAAGATTATATTGTAATGAACATAAGCGTAAAGCGAAACAATTACTAATAAATCAGGCTCATAAAGATCACTTAACTAGACTATTTAATCGAACATATTCAGAAAATGAAATAATTAATCATTTTAAAATTAGTACAAGAGGGTACTTATTAATATTGGATGTTGACGATTTTAAAGGTATCAACGATGCATACGGACATTTAAAAGGCGATGAAGTTCTAATTTTTATTGGTAAGTGTATAAACGAAGTTTTTTTCGAGGATTGTATCGTATCACGATGGGGTGGAGATGAATTTTTAGTTTATCTTTATAATGATATTAGCGTTAATGAAATTGAAAATTATATGCAAATATTAAAGAATAATGTTTCGGTATATACAAATGATTTAACGTCTATTAAAATAACCCTAAGTATTGGGATTGCGAAGAATTCTGAAGGCGATCAATATAAAGAAGTATTAAATCGTGCTGACCGTGCATTATACAGAGCGAAGTCTAATGGAAAAAATGGTTATTGTTATATGGATAAAGAAGATTAATTTTAATATTAATTGAAATTATAGTAATAGTATATTTAATTATTTGTAGGTAACTATATGTGTTACCTCATTAGATAGGTATACTTTTTGTTTTAATTAACCTATAAATATTAATTTTATTATTAAAAATTATAAAGTAAGAAAAATATAAGATTAGAATATCTAAGAAATTAAGCGTAGTAAATAATTTGAATTATGGTATAATAAAAACAAAAAAATATAGACTTATTAAAATATACTATATAATTAAAAAGAGGGGAATTTAATGAAAAATAAAATCAATAATGCAAATGAGAATAAGCAAAGTAAGTTGAGTTTAATAAAGAATAAAAAAATACGGCTAGTAGTACCAATTGTAATAATCTTACTTATTGTAATTAGTTTTAACTTATTTAATATTTTTAAAAATAGTAATAATGTATCGTTAGTTGGTGTATGGAATTATAGTGCCGATAATGGTAGTTATATGGAAATGTATGAAGATGGAGGTATAGTAATTTATAATGGTCCTGGAGATCAACTTAAAGAATATACATATGTTTACTCAAAAGATACAAAAGAAATAGATGTAATTGGTATTGATGGTATTGTTGTTCAAGGTAAATTGAAATTTAATGATAATTTAAAAATGGGTGATGACAATGGTCACTATATTAAACAAGCTAATAGTGATAACATAGAAAATATCGATCAAACACTTGTCGGTAAATGGAATTATAGTGCAAATAATGGCAGTCTAATGAATATTTATAGCGATGGTAATATATCGGTTTATAATGGATTATCACAAATAACTAATGATTATACTTATTCATATAGTAAGGATAATAAAAAAATTACTATAAAGAATAATGATGAATTAATCATAGAAGGTTATTATGATAATGAAGGTAATCTTAAAATGGATGGTGATAATGGTCATTATATTTTAAGTGAAAATAGTGAATCATATGAACAATTATTATTAACTTTAAAAGGACCTTGGTATCATAGTGATGGAGATGGAACTCATTTATCATTTATTGATGATAGTGTTATTATTCATGATTATAAAACTAATGAAATTAATAAAGGAACATATAGCTATGATGGTAAAATAATAACTATCAAGATCAAAGATGAAACAATAACAGCAACTATAAACGAGGACAATAATTTAATAATTGATGATGAATCTAGTTACTATGTTCATAATGTTGTGCAAAAAAATAAACAACCTAATGATTTTACTGTAACTGAGTCAAAAATTAAAGGAATGAATGAGTTTTATGATCCAATAACTAATATAACATTCATGTATCCAAATACATGGGAAATTTATCGTAGTTTTGATGAAATCGTAACGCTACAGATTGATAAGGATTCGTCTTTAATTCTGTATGATAATACCCAAAATTATTTAACTTCACAAATAAATGGAAAAAATATTGATGAATTATCAAAGAATACAATAAATGAAATTACTAAAAAGCATTATGAAAAATCATTCAAGGGATTTGATGAAGATAGTCTAGATCTTTTATTAGTAGAAAATCATGAGCAAATTAGTAATGAAGTTTGTATAAATAATTTTCAAATTGATGGAGTTGTCGGTGAAAAAAGTTTAAAAGGATTTGGACAAATGAATTTTTATCTTGATAATGTTGTTTTAACAAGTGTTATGACAAGTTTTAGCGATGAAAAAACTGCAGAATCACAATTTATCGAATACAATAATCTTTTAAAAAGCATAAGTTTTAAGTAAGAATAAATTGAATTAATATACAATAATATATAGAATCAAAAGTACTTGCAATCAAATTATGATGTAAGTGCTTTTTTTTATTTGTTGTTAACATATATCAAATTATACAACATATAATTTAATGGTGATGAAAATGAAAAAGAAAGCAATTTGTATTTGTTTAAGTATCATCTTTGTACTGTGTATAATTTTTAGTAGTGTAACAAGTATTTTGGTAGTGCAACCTGACATAAATATGAATTTTGTGGATCCAAGTAAACCTATGGTAGCATTAACTTATGATGATGGACCATATTCGGCAGTAACTGATCGTATTTTAGATGTACTACAAGAATATAATTCTAGAGCTACATTCTTTATTGTAGGAGATCGAATTGAAAAACATCCAGAAACCTTAAAGAGGATGTATGAACAACAACATGAATTAGGACATCATACTTACAGTCATATTGATATGACAAGTGTAAGTGCAAGTGAATTACAAAACCAGTTTGATAAAACTGAAAAGCTATTAAAAGAATTAGTTAATGAGAATATCAATATCAAAATAGTGCGACCTGTATTTGGTAATACCAATAAGACTTTAGCAAGTCACATTAATTACCCAATGATACTATGGTCTATTGATACACTAGATTGGTCACATAAAAATACTTCAAGGACTGTGGAAGAAGTTAAAAAGGAAGTAAGTGACGGAGATATTATTTTAATGCATGATCTTTTTGAACCAACTGCAAAAGCTACAGAACAACTTGTTCCATATTTAATTGAACAAGGTTATCAAATAGTAACTATTTCAGAGCTATTTATGTATAAAAATATTAAACTTGAAAATGGTATGACATATCGTGATGCAATAGTTGATAATTAAAAAGTATCTTAGGATGCTTTTTTTATGGTAATACACTACTATGTGTGTTAATATTTCATTGTACAATTAATATATATAAAATATTCATATAAGGGGTATAAATGAAAAAAATATTAAAAAATATTTTAAGTTTAGTTTTGATAGTCTTTTTAGTGTCGGGATGTAATTCAGATAATAATTATGAAATAGATAAAAAACAAAAACCAAAAGAAACAGAAATTGTTCAGGACATTACAAAAGATAATTATGTTGCATCTACTCTAACAGAAACAGGGTTTATTAGTGAATGGTTTGGATTAACATATAGTGCACCAGAACCTATGAAATTTTCGGAAAAAGAAGATTTATTAGTAATGACAAACGAAAATGTGTCAACACGTGAAGAAAAAGGTGATCAAGCTACTGATTATGAAAAAATAGAAAGATCATATGAATTTGTTGGGTTTTCTGAAGATGGAATGATATTAACTGTCGAAGTTACTGATTCTAGTAGTGATGTTGATGAAAATATGTATTTAGATTCAATTAAAAATAAAATAGATTTATACACAACTCCTGTAACTTACTGTGATACTACTTCAAGAGATATAGGGGGTGAACAATACATAGAATTATCATTTTTATTACAATCAAATGAAGTGACTGTGTTTCACACTATTTTATTAAGAAGTTTCAAGGGTCGTACAATGGTTATTATTATGATTTACACTGATGAACTTTTGTTAGATAGTCATCTAACGGCGTTTAAACATAATTAAAATGAAGAAAGTAATATTACACAAGTAATAGTTAGGATAGAGGAATATATGGAAACTATAAAATCGTTGCAAAATGAAAAGGTTAAAAATTTAGTTAAATTACACAGTAAAAAGCACCGCAATTGTACAAAACAATTTTTGGTTGAAGGTGAGCATTTAATTAAAGAGGCGTTGTATGCAAACTGTGTTAGTTTGCTTATATTACAAGAAGATACTATTAATATTTTTGATTATGCAGGTAAGATGATGTATGTATCTCAAGATGTAATGAATAAGATAAGTCAAAATGTTTCAGAAGTTAAAATGATTGCAGTATGTGAAATGATTGAAAATAATAGTGAAGAATTTGATCGTTTTATTATGCTTGATAACCTACAAGATCCTGGCAATGTTGGAACAATAATAAGAACAGCTTTAAGTTTTAATTATCCAAAGATTTATCTTTCTAAAAATTGTGTTGATGTTTATAATGATAAACTAATTAGATCTACACAGGGTGCAATTTTTAAAGTTGATATTGAAATATGTGATCTAAAAGATAAAATTATTGAATTAAAAGAAAATAACTACCAAGTTTTTGGTACAAGTTTAAAAAATGCTATGCCATTAAAACAAATTATAAGAGTTGATAAATATGGTATCATACTTGGTAATGAGGGTAGTGGAGTAAGTAATGAAGTTCTTGATATAACTAGTCAAAATATTTTTATTGAAATTAATAATTTTGAATCTTTAAATGTTGCAGTAGCTGCAAGTATTTGTATGTATGGCTTAATTAAATGATGTGTGAAATGTAAGAAAATAATAAGGTGCTTTCAATAGTATCTTTTTTTTATTATTATTTTTGAATAAATAAAACTTAAAAAAGCCTTGTTATATTGGCTTATCTAGTATTAATTACAATATGTAAATTAAATCAGCTAATGTAACTTATTTCATAAATAATGAAATCTTTTTCATTATCTTATTGACAAGTTTCTTTTTGAGGCATATACTGTTAATAAGTTAAGGGGGAAATACTAATGAAAAAACTTAAAAAAATTGTTTTAGCACTCATCGCAATGGTTATGATAGCTGGTTGTTCAACAGATAAACCCGATGTAGTGGATCCAAATGTAGATGTAGAATCTAAAATTGTAGTGGCAACAGAAATTGATTTATCAACGATGGATCATCATCTTGCAACAGATGCAACATCGTTTATTGCACAAACTATGGTATTCGCAGGACTTGTGGAACTTGATGAAAATAATCAACCACAAAAAGACTTGGCAGAATCATGGGATGTTAGTGATGATGGGTTAGTTTATACGTTTCATCTAACTGATACAAATTGGTCTAATGGAACTCCGGTTACAGCAAATGACTTTGTTTATGGTTGGAATCGTTTAATTGCTCAAGAAACAGCAAGTCAATATTCATTTATTATGGAAACAATCAAAGTTAAAAATGCTGCAGCTGTAACATCTGGTGAAATGGCTAAAGAAGAATTAGGAATTAAAGCATTAGATGATAAAACATTTGAAGTTACACTTGATGCTCCATGTGACTTTTTACTAGGACTTATGGCATTTCCATCATTCTTTCCTATGAATGAAGAATTTGCTACTCAAATGGGTGATCAATATGCACTAACAGTTGATAATATGTTATATTGTGGACCTTATGTAATGAGTGATTGGATGTCTGGTAGTGGATATAAATTTACTAAAAATGAAGATTATCACAATGCAGATGCTATTAGTACTGATGTTGTTGAATTTAAATTCATTCAAGATGCTCAATCAGCAATGTTAGAATATCAAAGTGGTAATTTAGATGTTGTAACTTTAACTGGTCAAATGGTTGATGCTTATAAAGAAGATGATGGATTTACTAATCGTTTACAAGGTTACTTATGGTACTTGTCAGTTAATTTTGATGATCCAAATCTTGCAAATAAAGATTTAAGACAAGCAATAAGTTTTGCAGTAGATAGAGAAAAAATGGCAGAACTTGTATTAAAAGATGGATCAATTGCAGCGCAAGGATTAATTCCTGTAGCTTTAGCAAAAGATAAAGACGGTGTTGATTTCCGTGAATCTAATGGACCTCAAGTAGAATATGATCCTGCAGCTGCTTTAGAATACTTTAGTTCTGCACAAGAAGCTCTTGGTGATGAAATTTCAGTTGAATTACTTTATGAAGATACAGAAGCTGGAAAATCTGTAGCCGAATATATTCAAAATAATTTAGAAACAAATTTACCAGGAATGGTTGTAACTCTAAATAGTAAACCTAAAAAGACACGTTTAGATATGATGAAAACAGGGGATTACCAAATTTGTTTAACTAGATGGGGACCAGACTATGCCGATCCACAAACTTATTTAGATATGTTCTTATCTTATAACACATCTAATAACAATGGTAAATATAACAGCCCAGCTTATGATGAAGCAGTACTTGAAGCAACTCAAGGTGCAAGTGCTAGTGATTCTGCAGCAAGATGGGAATTGTTAAAACAAGCTGAAAATATTATTATTCAACAGGATTTAGGTGTTATTCCAGTGTATCAAAACGGTGGTGCCATGATGATTGCACCAGGTATTACAGGAATTGAATTTCACTCAGCAGGTGTTGATAATTACCGTAACATGGTTAAAGAATAAAATTCAAATAACATTAGAGCTTATGGCTCTAATGTTTTGATAGATAGGGGAAATTATGGGAAAATATATACTCAAAAGAATTGCAATTGCCTGTGCTACATTATTTGTAATTTTATTTATACTATTTGTAATGTTAGAATTTATGCCAGGATCACCCTTTAATGATGAAAAATTAAATGAAGCGCAAAAAGCTTTACTTTATGCCAAATATGGGCTAGATGATCCATTTTTTATCAGATTTTTTAATTATGCAAAAAATATGTTGCAAGGTGATTTTGGTGTATCATATGTTATCAATAAAAACTTTGCAGTATCAACAATGATCTTTCAACGTCTTGCAGTAACTATAGTTATCGGAATACAAGCGATGGTTTTAGGAACAATTGTAGGACTAATATTAGGGATACTTGCAGCCTTGAAACATAACACATGGGTTGATACACTCGCATCTATTATTTCGGTAATTGGTGTAAGTGTTCCGTCGTATGTATTTGCATTAGGGCTAGCTTATTTTGTAGGATTTAAATTAGGGTGGTTTCCAATAACATATAACCCAAGTAATGCAGCGATGTCGACAATCTTACCGACAATTGCTTTATCGCTATTCACAATAGCAAACATTGCACGTTTCACAAGGTCAGAAATGATTGATGTGTTATCGTCAGATTATATTTTATTAGTAAAATCAAAAGGTATTAAAGAGTATAAAATGATAATCAAACATGCACTACGTAATGCACTAATACCAATTATTACTGTTATGGGACCTTTACTTGTAGGGTTACTTACAGGTTCAATGGTAATTGAAAAAATCTTTGCAATTCCAGGGATTGGTTCATTAATGATAGCAGCAATTCAAGGTAATGATTATAATGTAGTTTTATCCGTTGCCTTTGTTTATTCTGCGATGTACATCTTTACAATGTTAATCATTGATATATTATATGGTGTTATTGATCCGCGTATTAGAGTTGCTAAGGGGGAATAATTATGGATGAAATTAAATTTGAAAAAGACGATTTTGAATTTGCACATGATTCAAATGATAAATTAATTGATAAAACTTATAGCAATTCTTCATATATGAAAGATGTTATGACTCATTTTCTTAAAAATAAAGGAGCACTATTTGGTGCAATTGTAATAGTTATTATTATTTTACTTGCGATATTTGGTCCATACTTTAATTCTCATACTTATAAATCAATGACAATTGAGCATGCATCTTTGACTCCAAGAATTCCTATTGTAGAAAACCTTGGAATATTTAATGGTGAAATCAAAAGAACTAATCGCGAAGGAGAAGTAATTGTAACTAATCAATATTTAGATAAAGGTCTTGAAGATGTTTATTATTGGTTTGGTACAGATACTCAAGGTCGTGATATCTTTACAAGAGTTTTTGAAGGGACACGAATTTCATTAATTATAGCCTTTACTGCAGTTATAATAGATATTTTTATCGGAATGTTTTATGGGGTCATTTCTGGTTATTTTGGTGGTAAAGTTGATATGGTTATGCAAAGATTTGCGGAAGTTTTAAATGGTATTCCAACACTTGTATTAGTTACTTTATTGAGCTTATTATTGCCACCTGGAATTTGGTCAATTATCTTTGCGTTAATGATAACTGGTTGGATTGGTATGAACAGAATTGCAAGAGCGCAAGTGTTAAAAATTAAAGAACAAGAATTTATATTAGCTTCTAAAACTTTAGGTGCCAAAAACTTTGCGATAATGTTTAAAGATATTTTACCAAATATTTTTGGTCAAGTAATTATAATGAGTATGTTTTCAATTCCAAATGCGATATTTACTGAGTCATTTCTATCATTTATCGGTTTAGGAATTCCAGGACCAATGGCATCACTTGGATCTTTAGTATCAGAAGGATATAAATCACTTACGATTTATCCACATATTATCGGTTCATCAATTATTGTATTAGCGTTATTAATGTTATCATTTAACTTATTTGCAGATGGATTAAGAGATGCATTTGATCCAAAGATGAAACAACAATAGGGGGAGATTATTTATGAGTGAAAAAAAAGATACAAAAGATCGTGTTTTATCTATTCGTGACTTAAATATTTCCTTTGAAACAAGTTCAGGTATTGTTAATGCTATTAGAGGTGTTAGACTTGATTTATTTAAAGGTGAAACAATTGCAATAGTTGGAGAATCAGGTTCGGGTAAATCTGTTACCGTAAAGGCTATTATGGGTATCTTAAGTGGAAATGGTAAAATTGATTCTGGATCAATAATTTATAATTATCATGATAATAAAGGTAATGAATGTAGTGCTGATTTAGTTAAGATGTCTAATAAAGATATTCGATATAATTTTTGTGGTAAAAAGATTGCAATGGTTTTTCAAGATCCAATGACATCTTTAGACCCTACTATGACTATTGGTAAACAAATAATGGAACCAATGATCGAACATTTAAAATTAAGTAAACAACAAGCAAAAGAAAAGACATTACAAATGCTTGAACTTGTTGGTATTGATCAAATTGATAAACGATTTAAGCAATATCCTCATCAACTATCAGGTGGTATGCGTCAAAGAGTTGTAATTGCAATTGCTCTTAGTTGTGATCCTGAAATCTTAATTTGTGATGAACCTACAACAGCACTTGATGTTACAATTCAAGCTAAAATATTAGAATTAATAAAAGATATTCAAGTAAAGAAAAATATTTCAGTTATTTATATAACACATGATTTAGGAGTAGTTGCGAAAGTTGCCGACTATGTTGCTGTCATGTATGCTGGTGTAATTGTAGAAAAAGGCAACATTAATGAAATATTTTATGAGCCAAGACATCCATATACATGGGGATTATTAAGCAGTATGCCTCAAATTGATACTGATAGTACAAGGCTTTTTGCAATAGCTGGAAGTCCTGCAAACTTACTTGAAAAGGTAATAGGAGATGCTTTTGCGCCTCGTAATCCTTATGCTTTAAAAATAGACTTTAAACAAGAACCACCATTATTTGATGTAGGTGGCCAACATCGTGTTAAGAGTTGGTTGTGTCATCCAAATGCACCTGTTTGTGATATGCCAATTGATTTAAGAAGACGTATTGATAAAATGTTGGAAAAGGAGGTATAACATGAGTGAAAGATTACCATTGTTAGAAGTTGTTGATTTAAAACAACATTTTAAAATAACAAAAAAGTATACTACAAAAGCTGTAGATGGAGTAAGTTTTAAAATTTATAGTGGTGAAACATATGGTTTAGTTGGTGAGTCAGGTTCTGGTAAATCAACTACAGGTCGTTCAATTATTCGTTTATATCAACCAACAAGTGGTACTGTGATATTTGATGGTGTAGATATAAGTAAAAAATTAAATGGTGAACAAGAATCTAATTTACGTAAAAATATGCAGATGATTTTTCAAGATCCAATGGCATGTTTAAATCCGCGTAAAAAAGTAAGTGAAATAATTGCACAAGGTCTTAGAATAAATAAAATCTGTAAAGATGAAAAAGAAGTTATGGAAAAAGTAGGTAATATTCTTGAAAAAGTTGGACTTTCAAAAGAACATGCGACTCGTTTTCCTCACCAATTTTCAGGTGGTCAAAGACAACGTATAGGTATCGCTAGAGCACTAGTTATGAATCCTAAGCTTGTAATTGCTGATGAAGCAATATCGGCACTAGATGTATCAATACAGGCTCAAGTAATAAATCTAATGAAGGATATTCAACAAGAATTAGGTACAACCTATTTGTTTATAGCTCATGATTTATCAATGGTTAAATATATCAGTGATAGAATCGGAGTTATGCACTTGGGTCATATTGTGGAAACAGGAACTACTGATGAAATATTTAAAAATCCAATTCATCCATATACTAAATCACTTTTATCGGCAATTCCTCATCCTAACCCAAAGGTCGAAAAAGGTCGAATTGCGATAACTTATGATAAAAAAGCAATGGGCGTTGACTACACATTAGGAATTAATCATCAAGTTAGTGATACACATTTTGTACTTGCAACACAAGAAGAATATGTAAATTGGAAATAAAAATTATAAATTAAAAATTAAAAATTAAAAATTATGAATAAGTGATCGATTGATTATTTGTTTATAGTTTTTTTTTGTGAAAAATGGTTCTTTTAGCTTAATAATAAAGAATATTCTATAAGAAAATAAAAGTAAAAGTAATAAATAATAAAAAAATGTCAATTATATCAAAAAAACAAATATGAATTTATAATGTTTGAAATAATACTTGTTCAATAATATTTATTTGGGTTTTATTGATAAAAATGGGATAATGCCTTTATTTTAAGGCGATATATGGATGTTAATTATTTGATGAAATTTGTAAAAGCGAAAGTAATTTACATCCTATTCAATACTTATTATAAATTAATTAATTGACAATTTTTAAGAAAAAATGCGTATTATTTTTTATATATGTTGTGCTTTGTTAATTTAAGAAAAATTATAACATGTCGAAAAATAGGCTTTTTTGTTGAAAAATACAAATGATTTACCGTCTTTTACAATATAAATTTGATAAAAGTATGATATATTGACAATGTAAGCCCTTTGTTTTGGTTTCAGTCATCATAAGTGAATGGTTTTGATTTGTTGGTTTATTGCGAAATAATAAGGAGGTGTGCGGGGGGAGTTTAGAATTGATTCATAAAAAAGAAGGAGAAAATATAATGAAAAAAATAAATAATTTAATGTTAAAATCTAATAATTTTATAAAAAAAAGTTTCTTACTTACTATTTCGTTTTTATTGATGGTAAGTGTCATTAATTTTAGTGCTATTCAAGTTTCAGCAAATAATAGCGTAATAATTGTTGATGATAATGTAACAGATGTAAATGAAAAACATTATTTCACCTATATTGGTGGGACAGATTCAACTGGTACAAATGGTTGGGGTAATAGCGATGGTAACGCACCTGGAAATATAAATGACTTCGACTATGATTCATTGTTAACTCAACACTGGGTATGGAATGAAGATTCTGCAGTGGCAAGAGAGAAAACGTATGTATTTACTTTTGAAGGAACAGGTGCTGAATTGTTTGGAATGAAAAATGATAGTGCAAATACTTTCGTAGTTGATAATGGTGAAATGATAACTAAAAACTATTCGATCAATAATGGTGTCGGTATTTCACTATTTAAAGTTGAAGGGTTAGAATTTGGAACTCATACGATTGATGTAGGTTTACCAGCAACGGGTTCAGTTAAGGGGCTTCAGATTTCTTATGCTCAGGTAAGTGGAGCAAAGGTTGAACCTCCACCATTACCACAAGATCCTAAATTTGATGGTGGAATTGTAGGGACAGATTTATTATGGACACAAGATGATCTTGGTAAAATCAATAAAATGATTGCAAGTGATACTGCAGGACTTAAAACAGCAACTCTTAATACTTGGAAAAATGATAAAGCTATTTCTGAGATTGCTTTATTAGCAATTGAAAAAGAGTATACAAATGTAACAGTAACTTCAAGTAAATTAGTTAGTGCTGATGCATCAAAAAAAGAACTTGTTGGATCACAAGTAGTTCCAACTTTCATTAGATCTACTCAAGCATATGCTGGATTACATCCAGGTTATGGTGACACTACACGACCTATTCCTAACGGTAATAGGAAAGAGAGCCCAGATATTATTTGGTCTGATGAACCTGTAAATATGCCTATTAATTCTGTGCAAAATGTTTTTATAGAAGTAATGATTCCGACAAATGCTACTGCTGGAACTTATGAAACAGTAATTAGTGTTACTGCTGATGAACTTACAACACCATTAACGTTTAAATATACTGTAAATGTTGCGGATGTTGTACTTCCAGATGTTAGTGAATTTAAGGAAACAGGATTCGATGTTGAATTTTGGCAACATCCATATAGTTCAGCTGAATATTATGGTGTAGAACCATTTTCAGATAAGCATTTAGAAATTCTTAAACCAATAATGGAGTATTACAAAGAAATTGGTGGATCTACAATAACTGCTTCAATTATTGAAGAAGCATGGGCTGGACAAACTTACTCAGAAAATGAAATTCATTATCCATCAATGATTAAGTGGACAAAAAAAGATGGTGTTATGTCATACGACTACACTCAATTTGATAAGTGGGTACAACTTAATAAAGATTTAGGAATTGGTGATAAAATTGTTCTTTATAGTATTGCACCATGGCATAGTAGCTTTACTTATTGGGAAAATGGTGCTTTAGTAAAAAAAGGTTATAATATTAACAGCCAAGAATATAGAGATACATGGGATCATTTCTTTACTGATTTAATTGGTCATTTAAATGAAAAAGGATGGTTTGAAGAAACTTTCATCGGTATTGATGAACGTGGCTTTAGTTCACAGGCATTTGATGCTATTGAACACACAATAAATCCTGTGACAGGAACTCCTTTAAAGAAATCAGGAGCTTTAGATAATTTTGGAGGTAAATGGGACTTAGCTTTAAGAATGAACGAACTTGCAATAGGAGATACTGCAGGTGGTGTAGGTGATGAACTTTATAACGAACTAATTGCATTAAGAGAAGAAATGGGTTATAAAACTACATTATATTCATGTGTAAGTCACAGACCTGGTCAATTTTCATTAAGTAATCCTGCTGGAAGCTATTGGGTAGTTGCTAATGCAAGAAAACAGGGTGCAACAGGATTTTTACGTTGGGCTTATGATGCTTGGGTAAAAGATCCATTAAATGATACAACACACAATGCATTTGAAGCTGGGGATTGCTTCTTAGTTTTCCCAGATGCAAAAGATGCAATAAATCCAACGGTTAAAGCTTCAGTTAGATCTGAAAAGATTGCGGAAGCTGTAAGAGATGTTAACAAAACAATGTTTATGGAACAACAAATTCCAAGTTTTCAAAGTCAAGTAGAGAAACTATTTAATGATACTATTAAATTTAAACCATATTACAATAATTCTCCTTTCTTACCTGAAGATCATTCAACTGTGGGTGAATCAGTTGCATTTAAATCAGGTTTAGTTGAATTAACAAATACATTTATTAATTTACGTGACAATGGTGTAACAACTGTTGACTCAGTAACAATCGATGTTGAAGGACCATATGAATTATCTATTGGTTCAAGTATCACATTAAATGCTGTATTAGCACCAGAAAATACGCTAAATAAAAATGTTACATGGAGTACAAGTGATGAAAAAGTTGCAGAAATTTCAAAAACTGGTATTGTAACAAGTAAAAAACCTGGTAAAGTAACAATAACTGCAACATCAGTTGTTGATGAAACAAAATTTGATACTTTAATAATCGATGTTGTTGAAGCTACAGTCGAAAGCCTTGCAGTTAAAACAGCACCAACAAAAGTTACTTATGTAGCAGGTGAATCATTTGA
>CAMQTJ010000008.1 GCA_947037125.1 uncultured Holdemania sp. | reverse complement strand
GATCTACACTAATCTTAACACTCTTTCCCTACACGACGCTCTTCCGATCTAAACAAAATATTTTCATCATTTATTTCAGGTCAATTATTAGAAGCCTTTATACTTGGTGCTTTGTGTACTTTAGGATTATTAATACTACAAATCGAATATGCAGTATTAATAGGTGTTATTATTGGTTTTTGCAGTCTTATTCCAATTTTTGGAGCAATATTTGGTACTATACCATGTTTTTTCATACTCTTTGTTATAAGCCCACAACAATCATTCATATTTTTGATATTCATCTTTGTACTACAACAAATTGAAGGTGACTTCATTTATCCTAAAGTTGTAGGTAATTCAATTGGATTATCAGGTTTATGGGTTATGCTTTCTATGATCGTAGGGAGTAGCTTATTAGGTGTATTAGGTCTTATTGTTGGTATTCCAACTTTCGCAGTATTCTATGCACTACTGCATGAATGGGTTGATAAGACACTTAAATTAAAAAATAAAAAACAATCACAATAATATTTATATGCTAATTTTATTAACAATGATTCACCTTTATAGCATATTTACATACAATGTTATTAACTGAAAATTTTATACAGTTTGATAAATGTAGTATAATTATTAATTTTGATTAATTGCATAATCTATTCATGTTTGTTATAATATCAATAAAATTATATATAAAAAGGGAGTATTAATTATGAAAATTGACACATCTATTATATTAGGTTACTTCGACAAAGAATCAGACTATAAAAATCATTGGCTTTTTAATAATATTTTAAATGATGGGAGTTATACTTTTGAACAACCAAGCTATGTGAACTATAAAAAAGTGGTAGATTTATATTTTAAAACACTTGATTGTCTTAAAAACTTCATACCAAACAATATTCATTTATTTGAGAAACTGTTTCCAAATTATAAAAATATTTTAGATAACTGTAATGTTATAATTGCAGTAGGTTGTCCTTCACCTTATGATGCAATGACAAGAGATTATAATGGTGAAACATTTATAATCTTCGACCTATTACAATTTTTGGCTTATGATGAAAAAAATATTAATTCGACAATTACAACTTTAATTACTCATGAACTTGTTCACCTATGTATCAATAAGGATTATGATTTAAAGTCTGAAAATTATGAAACAATATTAAAAAATACTGTATTCGATGAAGGTTTTGCACATTTATTATCTTTTGGATTTGATATCACTAAATATGATTTTACTAAACTTATTGAAGTGCACTATAAACCTTCTTTGTCTAAATATCAAAAATCACTTAGTGAAAAACATTATAATTCACAAGAAATTTATTTGCAAGATGCTGACACTGGCGATTTTTACAATAAATTTGCAGCAATAAGTGGTATGCTATTCTTAGCACAAAACATCAATGATATCACTAATATATATCATAATGGTGTAGAATCTTTATATCGATCAATGAATGAATTAATTTAGATCAACAATTTCATAAATTATAATAATGATTATTATTTATAACTAAAAAGGGAGAAATATTATGATAAGATTTGGCTGCGATTATTTAGAAGGTGGACACCCAAAAATTTTAGAAATGTTATTAAGTACGAACATGATTCAACAACCAGGATATGGTAAGGATGAGTACACACAACAAGCAAAAGATAAAATATTGAAACTTTGTAATAATGAAGATGCTCAAGTTTATTTTCTTGTAGGTGGAACACAAGCAAATAAGACAATAATTGATGCAATGTTAAGACCACATCAAGGTGTATTAAGTCCTGATACAGGGCATATTAATGGCCATGAAGCAGGTGCCATTGAAGCAACTGGTCATAAAGTATTAACTTTACCTAGTGTTGATGGAAAAATAACCGCACAACAAGTTGAAGAATATTATAATAATCATTGGGATGATTCTGCACACGATCACCTTGTTCAACCTGGTATGGTTTATATTTCATTTCCTACTGAAAATGGTACAATCTATACAAAAGAAGAACTAACTAATTTAAGTAATGTTTGTAAAAAGTGTGGTATGTATTTCTTTATGGATGGCGCAAGACTTGGTTATGGGCTTTCTGCAAAAGATAACGATGTGACGCTACAAGATATTGCGAATCTTTTTGATGTCTTTTATATTGGTGGTACAAAAGTTGGTGCGTTGCTTGGCGAAGCCGTTGTTATATCAAATAAAAATATACAAAAAGATTTTACATATATAATTAAACAAAATGGTTCCCTTCTTTCAAAAGGAAGATTATTAGGTATTCAGTTTTTGACACTATTTGATGATGGATTATATTTTGAAATAACAAAAAAAGCTAATAAACAAGCAATGTTACTTAAGAAAACATTTTTAGATAAAGGCATTACAATGATGTATGATACTACAACTAACCAAATTTTCCCTGTTTTATCACAAGTTCAAGTTGATATTTTATCACAAACATTTGAATTTTCAATATGGGAAAAACAAAATGATTCAATTGTCACTCGCTTTTGTACAAGTTGGGCAACTACTGATGAAAATGTAAATATACTTATTAATAATATTAATCAACTTTAAAAATAAAAAAGGAAATATGATATTTCCTTTTTTATTTACCTTAAAATTTATTGATTTATTCATCATTCATAATAGTTACTAATACTACTTCACAATGATTAAAAATTCTTGGTATAAAAATATACCTAGCTAGTCCCCTATTTACAATTTGAACTAGCTTACCATTTGTATACTTACCACCTGCTCTTTTCGGGAAGATACCTTGATTAGGAGCATAAAATCCATTTACTAAATTGCCTAACCTTGCTTGTCCACCATGGGCATGTCCTGATAATAAAAGGTTGCTATCATACTTTAAAATAATTTCATATTTTTCTGGTCTGTGCATTAAGACAATATTATAATTGTCATTAACTTTATTTAACTGCTTATCGATTTGACTAATCTCTTTAGCCTGACGATTTTTTTTACTGTAATAAGTATTATCCATTATTCCTATTAAATTAATGTTATTATCATTAATTAGTAAATGCACATTTTTATTATCAATTACTGTTATATTGAATGATTCTATGTATTTATATATCCCATCAATATTATTTAATACTTTATTACTTTTCATTTCATGATTACCACTTACAAAATATGTTTCATATTGCTTTAAATATTCAAGTAAAATAGTTACTTGTTCTAAGCTAAATCTTGGATCAATTAAATCACCTGTTATAACTACAATATCAAATTCTAATTTAGCTATATTACCTATAACTTTTTGGGCATTATGATTATGAAAGTCACTTAATTGCAGTATTTTTATTTCACCTTTTACTTTTTTTGATTTACATGTATATTTTTTGACTATAATTTCATCGTTTAAACTATAGCATATTAGTAATGCCATAATAACCCATAGAATATAAAACATAATACAATCACATCCTTCTAGTCTATTATACTATATAAAGATAAAAAAAAGCGACCCGAAGGCCGCCTAAATTGTTTTATTCTTCTTCTGTTTCAGTTTCTTCAACTTTAACTTCAGATTCAACTTCTTCATTATCATCTAAATCATCATCCATATCTTCATCGATATCTTCGATTAGATCGTCTAATTCTTCATCTTCTTCAATCAAAGGTTGAACATTTATTACTTCTTCAGGTAATGATTCTTCATCTTCATAACGATTTTTAGATTCACGAATTGCAACTAGTTCTGCAACTCTTGCAGCTATTTTAATCGATGATTCACGAGTATCACTAATTCCTGTACCTGCTGGAATTAACTTACCTAAGATAACATTTTCTTTTAATCCGCAAAGATTATCAATTTTACCTTTAATTGCAGCTTCAGTAAGTACTTTAGTAGTTTCCTGGAACGATGCAGCTGATAAGAATGAATCTGTTTCAACTGACGCTTTAGAAATACCTAATAATGTCGGACCAAATACCGCAGGATATTTCCCAGATAATAATACTTCGTTATTTACATTTGTAATTCTTTGAAGTGATAAAGTTTGACCAGCACTTAGACCAGTATCTCCACCTTCTAAAACAACAACTTTTTTAAGCATTTGCTTAATCATAACTTCAACGTGCTTATCTGAAATTTCGATACCTTGTGCAGCATATACCTTTTTAACTTCTTTTAAGATATATTTTTGAACTTCCGCAACACCTGCAACTTCAAGTAATTCTTTTGGAGCTACTTGACCTTCAGTTAATTTATCTCCAGCTATAACTTTAGAACCAATTTCTAACCAATTACGTTTATTTTGTGTTAAGTCACATTTGTGCTCAATACTCTCTTTATCATTAGTAACAACAATAATACTACCCGTTTGATTTTCAAGTTCACTAATTTCAGTTATTTCACCATCAATTTTAGCTAAAACTGCAACATGTTTTGGACAACGTGCTTCGAATAGTTCCTCAACACGAGGTAAACCTTGAGTGATATCTCCATCACTACCTGACGCAACTCCTCCAGTATGGAAGGTACGCATTGTAAGTTGGGTACCTGGTTCACCGATTGATTGAGCGGCCATAATACCAATTGACTCACCCATTTCAACAACTTTACCAGTCGCCATATTACGACCATAACACTTACGGCATACACCATTTGTAGTAGCACATTTGAAAGTATTACGAATCATTACTTGTGTAACACCTGTTGCAATTACAGCATCAGCTAAATCTTCATCAATAAATGAGTCAGCTTCAACGATAACTTCTTTTGTTACAGGATTGATAATTGGATCTTTACTATAACGACCAACAATACGATCATATAATGATTCAATTTCAGTATTGTTTTTACGATCTACTAAAGCTTCAACAATATAACCACTATCAGTACCACAATCATCTTCAGCAACAACAACGTCTTGAGAAACGTCAACTAAACGACGAGTTAAGTAACCTGACTCAGCAGTTTTTAAGGCAGTATCTGTAAGTCCTTTACGAACACCATGCGTTGAGATAAAGAACTCAGAAACGTTTAGACCTTCACGGAATGATGAATAGATAGGTACTTCGATAATACTTGGTTGATATTCTTTTTTAGATTTTGATTGAGTTGGACGTGCCATTAATCCACGCATACCAGCAAGCTGTGTAAAGTGAGATTTATTACCACGGGCACCTGAAGCTGCCATCATACTGATTGGATTTTTACGAGGTAAAGATTTCATTACGTCGTCACCAATTTTGTTTTTGATATCATCCCATAGTTTTGAGAAATGTCTTTCCCATTCTTGTGGAGTTAATAACCCTTTTTCAAGTAAGTTATGTAATACTTCAGCTTTTTCACGACCATCATCAACAAACTCTTTTTTATTTGGAGCAACATTAATATCTGAAAGTGAAACTGTCATACCAGCTACTGTAGAGTATTGGAATCCCATATCCTTGATTTTGTCAAGAATATCAGATGTACCCTCAGTACGGTAACGATTGAATACTTCCGCGATGATTAATGATAATTGTTTTTTCCCAAATTCTGGACTTGTAGGTGTTTCATGAATAATTTTTTTGATATCACTACCCATTGGTAAAAACGAATCATTTGCTGTAATTTTTAATGTTTCAGCATTTACACGATTTACATAAGGGAAGTCACTTGGGAACATACCATTAAATATTAATTTACCTACTGTTGTTATTAAATACGAAGCATTTTGCTCTGTAGTAAAGCATGATTTATTAAGTGCTTGTGCAGGAATTGCAATACGCGTATGCAAGTGAACATTATGATCTTGATAAGCCATAAATACTTCATTAGCATCTTTATAAATATGTCCTTCATTATCACCAAATGTTCTCCACATTGCTGCAGATTCAATTTCACCTAAAGCTACTAAATCATCAGCTTTATTATAAAATTCTTGGGCAGTTTCTTCCATATTAAGATAGAAATTCCCCAAAACCATATCCTGTGAAGGTGTAACGATAGGCTTACCATCTTTAGGTCCTAGGATATTGTTTGATCCAAGCATTAAGATTTCAGCTTCTGCACGTGCTTCTTCGCTAAGTGGTAAATGGACAGCCATTTGGTCACCATCGAAATCGGCATTAAATGCAGTACATACTAGAGGATGTAGACGAATTGCACGTCCTTCTACAAGTTTTGGCATAAATGCTTGAATACCAAGTCTGTGTAGAGTGGGCGCACGGTTAAGGAAAACTGGATGGTTTTCGATAACTTGTTCAACGATATCCCAAACACGTGGATCTTGACGATCAATTAATTTTTCAGCAGTCTTAGGATTGCTTGCAATTTCTTGATTTACAATTTCATTTATAACAAATGGTTTGTATAGCTTAATAGCCATTTCTCTTGGAATTCCACATTGGTACATTTTTAAATCCGGTCCAACCGCGATTACTGAACGACCAGAGAAATCGACACGTTTACCAAGTAAGTTTTGTCTAAAACGACCTTGCTTACCCTTTAAACTATGTGATAATGATTTTAATGCACGACCACCAGCACCAGTAATAGGTTTTGAACGACGTCCATTATCAATTAATGCATCAACAGCTTCTTGTAACATACGCTTCTCATTTTGAACAATGATTGCAGGTGTTCCAAGTTCAAGTAATTTTTTAAGACGGTTATTACGTGTGATAACACGACGATATAAGTCATTTAAGTCACTTGTAGCAAAACGTCCTCCATCAAGTTGTAACATTGGACGTAAATCAGGTGGAATAACGGGAAGTACAGTTAATACCATCCATTCAGGATCATTGTCTGAATTCATAAATGAATCAACTGTTTCTAAACGTTTGATTAATTTCTTACGCTTGTCTCCACTTGCACCATTTAAATCAGCAATAATTTGCTTATGATCTTTTTCTAAATTTACAGTTTCAAGTAAACTTAAAACTGCCTCCGCACCAGTTTTAGCACCGAAACTACCAGGTCCGTAAGTTGCAACGTATTCGCGGTAATCTCTTTCACTAATAACTTGTTTGTAGCTTAGTGGTGTATCCATAGGGTCAGTAACAACCCAAGATACGAAATAAACTACTTCTTCAAGTGCTTTTGGAGCGATATTAAGAAGTAATGCCATACGTGATGGAATACCTCTTAAATACCAAATGTGTGCAACAGGAGCTGCAAGTTCAATATGCCCCATACGTTCACGACGTACTGCAGACTTTGTTATTTCAACTCCACAGCGGTCACAAACTACACCTTTATAACGTACTTTTTTATATTTACCGCAAAAACATTCCCAGTCTTTAGAAGGTCCAAATATTTTTTCGCAAAATAGACCATCTCTTTCTGGTTTTTGTGAACGATAATTTATTGTTTCAGGTTTTTTAACTTCACCAAATGACCATTCTTTGATTCTTTCTGGTGATGCAAGACCGATTTGCATTGATGCAAATTTATTTACACTCATCTGTTCGCCCCCTTAACCTATCATGTCATCAGATTCGTCACCGAATCCAATAACAGCTGCTTCTGGAAGTTCTTCCGCTTCCACAATGCTTAAATCTTCTACGTCTTCAACAATTACTTCAGGTGTGTGCATAATTGCAACACCTTCATCAACTTTACGCATATCAATTTCATTACCATCATGATCTCTCATAACAACATCAATTGCTAGTGCTTGAAGTTCGTGTTTTAATACTCTAAATGATTCAGGCATTCCAGCATCTGGTATCGCTCTACCTTTAATAATTGATTCGTAAGTTTTTGTACGACCAGTTATATCATCAGATTTAATTGTTAAGATTTCTTGTAATGTATGAGCAGCACCATATGCTTCAAGTGCCCAAACTTCCATTTCTCCAAATCTTTGTCCACCATTTTGAGCCTTACCTCCTAATGGTTGTTGAGTTACTAATGAATAAGGACCAGTTGCACGAGCATGTAGTTTATCATCAACCATATGCGCAAGTTTAATCATGTACATAACTCCAACAGAGATACGTTCATCATAAGCTTCACCAGTACGCCCATCACGTAACACAATTTTTCCATCAGCAGAAACATCAGCTTCATTCATGATAGATTTTAATTCATCATTTGTAATTCCATCAAATACTGGAGTTGCAAATTTAATTCCTAATTTCTTAGCAGCCATACCTAAATGGATTTCTAAGACCTGACCAATATTCATACGTGAAGGAACTCCAAAAGGGTTTAACATGATATCAACAGGAGTACCATCTGGCATATAAGGCATATCTTCTTGAGGAAGAATTTTTGAAATAACCCCTTTATTACCATGACGTCCAGCCATTTTATCTCCTTCAGAGATTTTACGTTTTTGAACGATATATACTTTAACAACTTCGTTAACACCAGCTGGAAGCTCGTGTCCTTCGCTACGTTTAAAGATACGGATTGATTGAACAATACCTGCTCCACCATGTGGAACTTTTAATGAATTATCACGTACTTCACGTGATTTTTCACCAAAGATTGCAAGTAATAATTTTTCCTCTGGAGAAACTTCAGTTTGACCCTTAGGTGTAACTTTACCAACTAAGATGTCTCCTTCTTTTACTTCAGCACCGATCATAACAATACCACGACCATCTAAATGACGGCATGAATTTTCTGAAACGTTTGGAATATCTCTTGTAATTTCTTCAAGACCAAGTTTTGTATCACGACATTCAATATCATATTCTTCGATATGGATTGAAGTATAAACATCTTCTTTAACCATACGTTCAGACATAATAATAGCATCTTCATAGTTATAACCATGCCATGTCATGAATGCGATAGTAACGTTTTGTCCTAAAGCAAGTTCTCCAGCTTCCATTGATGGACCATCAGCTAAGATGTCTCCAATATTAACTGTTTCACCATGTTTTACGATAGGATTTTGATTTAAACAAGTACCTGCATTTGAACGTCTAAATTTAATTAGATCATAAACTACATCACCATTATCTTCAGTGATAATAATTTTATTAGCATCTACATATTTAACAATACCATCACCTGTACATACACAACCAGAACCTGAGTCAGTTGCGATACGGTGTTCAATACCTGTACCAACATATGGACTATGTGGTTGTAATAAAGGTACTGCTTGACGTTGCATGTTCGCTCCCATTAGGGCACGAGTACAGTCATCATTTTCTAAGAAAGGAATACATGCTGTTGCAACTGATACGATTTGTTTAGGTGATACGTCTACTAATTCAACTGTTTCTTTTCTTACTAAAACTGTTTCTCCTGCAACACGCGCTACAACGTGCTCATTGATTAAGACTCCGTCAATAACCTCGTTTGCTTGGGCGATTACATAGTCGTTTTCATCGTCAGCTGATAAATAGATACATTCTTCAGTAACAACACGATTTTCATCAATTAAACGGTAAGGAGTTTGAATAAATCCATACTCATTAACCTTAGCATAAGTAGTTAAGTTAGAGATAAGACCAATGTTTGGTCCCTCTGGTGTTTCAATTGGACATATACGACCATAATGTGAATTATGAACGTCACGTACTTCAAATCCTGCACGTTCACGAGTAAGACCACCGGGCCCAAGAGCAGAAATACGACGTTTGTTCGTTAATTCAGCCAGTGGATTTTGTTGATCCATAAATTGTGATAACTGTGAAGATGAGAAGAATTCTTTTATTGCAGCTGTTAAAGGACGAATATTTGTAAGAGTCTTTGGAGTTAATCCTGAAGGCTCTGAAATTGACATTCTTTCTTTAACAACACGTTCCATACGAGATAATCCCATACGGAATTGGTTTTGAATTAGTTCACCAATAGTTCTAATACGACGATTTCCAAGTTGGTCAATATCATCAATGTTTCCAACTTTATCAAGCATATTTAACTGGTAACCATAAAACGCGTACATATCTGAAATTGTGATTGTTTTTTTATCATTTAATGGATCAATACCAATAATTGATACAACTTGTTCAAGTGAACCTGCTGGATGTACTTTTACAAGACTAACAGCTGCTCCTACTAACCAAACACAAACATCATTTCCAGGAACTGCATCAGCAATAATTTGCTTGTCAGCTGTAGAAAGTTTTACAACTTCAACATCTGGTAAATATTTTTCACATACTAATTCACCATCATTAGTAATATCATGCCCATTAACTGTAACACGACCAAATTCATATAGTCTTGCACCATAGTTCATAACACTCTTAACGTTTTCTTTGTTTAAGTGAACACATTGAGCAATAATACCACCATAAACACTAATTTGTGTAAATTTAGTAGCAATTAATTGTAGATCTTCTAAAGATAAAATTGAACCTTTTTCAAAGTTAACATTATCTGACTCTAAATCATTTGCTAAGATACGACCAACTAATGCATGAGAATCAGCAGGGTTAACAGTAGCAACATTTGGATGTGAGAATAAGTGATTAAAAGGATATGCTTTAACATTACATCCTTTTACAAGTTCAGGTTTCATAGCATTACGCTCAACCTTAGTTACAAGTGTACCTTTAGCATACATTAATTCGCCATTAGCGTTAAACATATCTTGAGCAAGTGTATTTTTTTCAATTCTTTCAACCATTGCAAGTTTTTTATTAAGTTTATAACGACCAGCCTTAGTTAAATCATAACGACGGTGATCAAAAAATTTCGCATTCATCAATGTTACAGAACCATCTAAAGTTGGAACCTCATCAGAACGTTGATTTTCATAAACAGTTAATAAAGCTTCATTAGTTGTTTTGATTTTATCTGCTGCTAAAGTATTTTTTAGTTCTTCATAATTACCAAATAAAGCAGTATAAAGAATCATGTAAAGATTTAAGAATTCACGAGGTTCACTATCAACCACTACATCATCAAAAACTTGAAGATCTAATGCTTGTAAAAACTTCTTGATTTCAGTTACATCTAAAGGATCCTCAGCTTGATTAAGGTTTAAACTTAAACCAACTGCTTTGAATAATACAGTTGATAATACCTTACGCTTACGGTCAATAGACATTTGCATTAAACGACCTAAAGCCGCTTTTTTAGAATCAGTCATTAATTCAAGCCATGTACCTCTACTTGGAATTAATTCCCCAGTATATGTATCTTTACCTGTTTTAACATCTGAAAGAATATCATAATAAGCACCCGGTGATCTTACGATTTGAGAAACGATAACACGTTCTCCACCATTGATGATAAAAGTTCCAGTCGGTGTCATTAAAGGGAAATCTCCTAAGAAAACATCTTCCCATTTAGTGATAACTTCACCAGTTTCATTATCCATCATTTCAAGTTCCATTTTTGCTTTTAAAGGAGCTGAATAGTTAGCCTCACGATATTTACATTCATGAACTGAATATTTTGGTTCTCCAAATTCATAACTTAAGAATTTAAGATTGATATTTCCTGTAAAGTTTTGAATTGGATAAACATCTTTAAAAACCTCATTAATTCCTGTTTTTCTAAACCATTCAAACGATTCTGTTTGAATCTCTACTAAATCTGGTAAATCTAATGTTCCACTTACTTTAGTGTAATCACGACGTGTCGCTTTTTTACCAAGTTTTAGAATACGGTAGCTTTCTTCTTGTGCCATTCCTGCCATCCTTTCGAGTTTTATTTCACTTAAGGTCTTAGACCTATCATTAACGAATTTATTAATATTTTATTAATAAATTAAGTATGTTTAATGTGTTTATACGCACAATAAACATAGTATCCCAAATCTTTTTTAACCAGTTTTACTTCTTCAAATATTTCGTTTAGTTTTTTTTGAGCACTTAAAGCTCCATGTTGTTTGCGAATTACTATCCACAATTTTCCATCTTGATTTAAATATTTATAGCTATCTTCAAATAATTTGTATATAACATCTTTTCCAGCTCTAATTGGTGGATTTAAAATTATAGTATCATAAGTGCTTGTTACCTTTTCAAAGCCATTTGATTGATAGATATTTGCAACTACATTATTTCTTTGCGCATTAGAAATACTGCATTCAATTGCACGACTATTAATGTCAATCATATCAATATCTGCTTCAAAAATTTTACCGATAACCACACCTACTACACCATATCCGCATCCAAGATCTAAAACTTTCTTGCCTACTACATCATTTACTACTTGCACTAGTAGTATTTCTGTTCCAGCATCGATGTTGTTTTTACAAAAAACTCCAGCATCACTTATAAAGGTATAATTCAAGCCCGAAAACCGGAAAGATAATTCCTTCCGGTTATGCTCAAGATTGGGATTTTCGTCAAAATAATGACTCATATTACCGCCTCCTTTAGGGCTTAAAAGCCAAACATATAGTTCGGCTTAAAAGATTGTTTTTTGATTTAAATTGTTGTGAAATTATTTAATTTCAACAGTAGCTCCAGCAGCAACTAATGCAGCCTTAACTTCTTCAGCAACTTCCATGCTTACTTTTTCTTTGATGATACTTGGAGCTTTGTCGCATAGACCTTTAGCTTCAACAAGTCCAAGACCTGTTAATGCACGTACAGCTTTGATAACTGCAACTTTTGATCCACCAACTTCAGTTAACATAACGTTAACTTCAACAGGTCCAGCTTCAACTTCTTCAACAGCTGCAGCAGCAGCAGTTGGAGCAGCAGCAGTAACACCGAATTTTACTTCGATTGCTTTTACAAGTTCGTTTAGTTCAAGAATAGTAGCTTCTTCTAAGAAAGCTAGGATATCCGCGTGATTTAATTTTGCCATTTTAATTTCCTCCTAATTATTCAGCTGGTGTTTCACAAGCTGATTCGATTGATTCTGTGCTTTCACCTTGAGCATCTGCAACTGCCTTAACAGTACAAGCAAACGTTCTGATTGGTGATTGTAAACAGCCTAATAACATCGAAAGCATTCCTTCTTTGTTTGGTAAGCTTGATAATTCTAAAATAGTTTCTGTGTCAACGACTTGGCCTTCAACAACAGCTCCTTTTAAAATTAAATTTTTGTGCTTTTTAGCAAATTTTGCTAAAATGCGACTTGGTGCAACAGCGTCTTCTGAAAACGCAATAGCATTTGGACCAACGAATTGTGGATTTAATTCAACATATCCTGCTTGTTCAGCAGCACGTGTAGAAATACCGTTTTTATAAACTTTAAATTCGATTCCTTCTTTACGAAGTTCACGTCTAAGTTCAGTAACTTCCGCAACTGTAAGACCACGATACTCAACAACAACAGATGATGATGATTTAGCGAATTTGTCTGCGACTTCATTTACTAAAGCAACTTTTGCATCTAATAGTTCTTTGTTCATAGCTCATATACCTCCTGTGTTCTTTATTGCCCCAATATACTCATAAAATAAAACCCACCTATCAAATAGACAGGCGGGTTCAAATTTCATTAATTGATAACGAATCTGTACCTCGGTAACATTTTTAAGCATCTGCCGTTACTGTCTATGGTATATTGATAACTTGTTTATCATACCATAAATCTCAGATTTGTCAATTGAAATCGTACTTTTTATTATTTTTATCAGGTTATTGCGTAATACTTAAATCATCAATTCAAATATATATTCATTAATAAATTAGTCGTTAAAACAAAATTAACTAATAACTTACGTATTTCTTAATAAATTCAAAGACACTACTATAATATAATTCAGGATTAACATCAGTACTGTCTGCATGATTTGCCCCTTCAATTATAAGCAATTCTTTTTCACCTTCAAATGCTTCATATAATTCATATACCATATAAGTTGGTACATAGTCGTCAATTGAACCATGAATAAATAAAACTGGAACATCAATATCATTTATAGTTTTAAGTGGTTGTGCATCACTAAAGGTAAAACCATAAGCGAATGTTGAAACAAAATCAGCTGCTTGGATAAATGGGAATGGTGACATATTAAACACTTCTTTTATTTGATCTGAAAACATATCAATAGCTGCCGTATATCCACAATCTTCAATAATTGCAACAACATTTGGCGATTCATTTCTAGCACCTGCCAACATAACACTGGCAGCTCCCATTGATTCACCATATAAAATTATTTGAGCGTTAGGATCTTTTTCAACAATTAGATCTACCCATTGTAAAATATCAGTTGATTCATTATGCCCCATAGTGATAAAATCACCATCACTTTCACCACTTGCTCTTTGGTCTATATTCACAACTTTAAAACCTTCTTTCACAAAAGGCAAAATAGCTGGTGCAATGTTTTTACGATTACTAGTATAGCCATGCACTGACAATATATAATAGCTGTGATCTAGTTGATCATTATATGTATCTGCATATAGTGTTAAACCATCAAAACTTTCTATTTCAAGACTTCCAACTTTTGCAGTTTTTAGGTACTCATCATATTCACGCTGTGCTACAGTATCGTAAATTGCACCTGGTACTGAATCACCCATTGATGGCACATAATTGTTTTCATCAACCTTTAATGTATAACCTACAAAATAATTACCGATAAACAATAACACAACACATACTACTATAATTAGTGAAACCACACTTCCTAATATAATTTTTGTTCTTTTTTTCATATAATCTCCTTTTTAGTACTTAATAACTTTATAACTATTTACTTAGGTTGTCAAACTAAATTAACAATTAGATAATAGCCATAAAAAAAGAAGTCAAATTAATGACTTCATATTTTGGGATAAAACAAATAACGTGGGGTTTTTATAACCTTCCATATTTCTTGGGGGTCAATTAATATCTATTTTTTCAACCATACATTTCTATTCACAATGTCTGTATAACTTTGTATTACTTTAACTACTTTAGTTGAAACATTTGTATAATTATAATCTTTCGCAATAACCATTGGTTCATTATTTTCGCTCATGCTTACAGCTAACTCAATTGATTGGGAAACTGTTTCTTCAGTTATTCCACCAACAATAATTGTTCCAGCATCTAATGCTTCAGGCCTTTCTGTACTTGTCCTTATTAAAACCCCTGGAAAATTAAGCATTGAACTCTCTTCACTTAACGTACCTGAATCACTTAATACACAATAAGCATTTTTTTGTAATTTGTTATAATCAAAGAAACCAAAAGGTTTCATACTTTGTACTAAATAATGAAATTTAAATCCACGCTTCTCTATAATATTGCGACTTCTTGGATGAACAGAATAAATAATAGGCATATTATATGTTTCAGCCATTTTATTAATAGAATTCATTAATGAAATAAAGTTATCTTCATTATCGATATTTTCTTCTCTATGAGCTGATACCAAAATATATCCTTTTGCATTTAAATTCATATCTTGTAATACTTTAGAGTTTTCTATTTCTTCCATATGATCACTTAATACTTCATTCATTGGACTACCTGTTACAAAGATAGTTTTTCCGTCAATTCCTTCTTCAAGTAAATAACGGCGAGAATTTTCAGTATATGGTAAATTAATATCTGAAATAGAATCGACAATCTTACGATTAATCATTTCAGGTACATTCCAATCCCAGCAACGATTACCAGCTTCCATATGGAATATTGGTGTCTTTAATCGCTTAGCGCTAATTGCACTTAGTGCACTATTAGTATCACCTAATACTAAAACAGCATCAGGTTTTACTTCACTGATAATTTCATAACTTTTAGATATAATATTCCCCATTGTTTGTCCAAGATTTTCACCAACACTATCTAAATAATAATCAGGTGCTCTTAGGCCTAAATCATCAAAGAAAACTTGATTTAAGCTATAATCCCAGTTTTGGCCTGTATGTACCAAAGTATGATCAAAATATTTGTCACACGCCTTAATAGTGGCTGACAAACGAATAATTTCAGGTCTTGTCCCTAAAATAGTCATTAACTTTAATTTGCTCATAATTTATACCTCTTCATAATAAGTATCTGGTCGATTAGGGTCAAATGATTCATTTGCCCACATAATTGTGACCATATCACATTCACCAATATTTTCAATATTATGTGTATATCCACAGGGTATATCTACTACTTCAAGTTTATCTCCACTTACAAAATATTCGATAATTGTTTCAGTCCCAATTTTTCTAAAACGAACAACTCCTTCACCAGCTACAACCAAAAATTTTTCGTTTTTTGTATGATGCCAATGGTTTCCTTTATTAATATGCGGATGTGTTATATTTACAGAAACTTGACCTTGATTTTCACTTCTTAAAAACTCTGTAAATGAACCGCGATTATCTACGTTCATTTTTAGTGGATATGAAAAATCATTTTCCGGTATATAACTTAAATATGTAGAATATAATTTACATTCAAATTCGTCATTCATATTATTAATTTTTAAATTTTGCCTTGATTGTTTAAAAGATTTAACTAAGTCAGCTAATTCACCAATGCTACGATTATATGTAGGAGTGATATATTGCAATTCCTCGCTACCATCATTTTCTATACATTTAATAAAAGAAGATACAATATCATCTATATATACGAATTTAATCATAACACCTGGATCATTTACACTAATATCAATACCATTTGCAACATTATTACAAAATGTTGCAACAACACTATTATAATTTGGTTTACACCATTTACCAAATGCATTCGCAAGCCTAAACACAAATACTTTACTGCCTGTTGATTTTTGATAATCAAATACCAATTCCTCAGCCATTTTCTTACTTTTACCATAATCATTATCAAATTCAGCTTGAATACTAGACGAAATAAGCAAAGGAATATTTTTATTACTTTTTTTCATTTCTTCAATTAATTTTAATGTTAAATTTGTATTTCCATCATAAAATTCTTCTGGTGTTAATGGACGATTGATTCCAGCTAAGTGCATTACAAAATCACATTCATTAACACATTCACTTAATTCTTTTTTTGTATCTAAATCATATTTAATAATATCATAATTCAAATTAAGTAATGTTAAACATAAGTTTTTACCAATAAATCCATTTGCTCCAGTAACAAGTATTTTCATGTGCTTTCTCCTAAAATAAGTCAAGTTTCAATAAAAGTTTCTTCATTCCATCAATATCTAATCGACTAGTATTATGTGAATGATATTCTTCAAGCATATGTATTTCTTCTTGTCCTTGTTCTGTATATTTTGTATAGTTTAAGTCTCGATTATCCGCAGGTATTCTAAAATATCCACCCATGTCCTCGGCCTTCATCATTTCTTCTGATGTAACTAGTACTTCATAAACTTTTTCACCATGACGAGTTCCAATATATTCTACACCTACTTTAGTATCTTTTAATTCAATGACAGCTTTTGCAAGTACATCAATTGTTGCTGCAGGAGCTTTTTGAACAAATAAATCTCCCTGTTTTCCGTGTTCAAAAGCATATAAAACTAAATCAACCGCATCATCTAATGTCATCATAAACCTTGTCATGTCAGGATTAGTAATAGTTAGATTTTTTCCTGCTTCAATTTGTTCCAAAAATAAAGGTATAACACTTCCACGAGAAGCCATTACATTACCATATCTTGTACAACAAAAGATTGTATCTTCAGCGCCCATTTGTCTACTTCTTGCAATAACATTTTTTTCCATTAATGCTTTTGTAATCCCCATTGCATTAATTGGATATGCAGCCTTATCTGTGCTTAGAAAAATTGCGTTTTTGATGTTATGTGCAACACATGCACTTACAACATTATTACTGCCAATAACATTTGTCTTAACTGCTTCCATTGGATAAAATTCACATGAAGGAACTTGCTTTAAAGCAGCTGCATGAAATACATAGTCAACACCTTTAAAAGCACCCTCAATTGATTGAAAGTCGCGAACATCACCTATATAAAATTTTAGTTTGTCATTGTTATATAACTTTCTCATGTCATCTTGTTTCTTTTCATCTCGAGATACCACACGTATTTCTTTGATATCTGTATCCAAAAATCTTTTAGCAACAGCATTTCCAAATGAACCCGTACCTCCAGTAATTAATATTGTTTTATCTTTAAACATATATTTCCCTCCTACTCGTAATCTATTGTGTATTGCATAAAAATTAAATTATAACTTCTCGTCGAAATCTGTAATAATAACTCCTAGTAATTCAATATCTATATGACTAAATTTTTCAACCAATGTTATAATTTCCTTATCCGAGTTTTTATTACATTGTGACAATAATACCGTTGAGTCACATAATAAAGAAGTAATTAGTGTGTCATTAAATTCCATCATATTTCTATTTTCTATAAGAACATAATCATAATTTACTCTTGAAATTTTTATTAATTCCTCTAAATTATAAGAAGTAGTTAGCGTCGATGCATCTTCATTGATTGCTCCACACGGTATCGAATCATAACCATCAAAACATTTGAAATTCAAATTATCTAATGTTATTTGATTAGACAAATATTCTGAAAGGCCAATTTCTTGTGTTTTCTTATCAAATTTCAAATCTAATACTAGCACTTTTTTATTCATATCTACCAATGATTTAGCTAATAAATTAATTGTTTTTGAAACTTCTTTTGAAAAACCAAAACTTGTAAAACCGATGATGTTACCAGCGATATTTCCAACTACTAAATTTGTTCTTATATTATTAATCTCATCATGGCTCCTTATTTTATCACTCTTATTTTTACTAATTATGCCGACAGTTCTTAAGCCCACATATTGCATGAAATTTTCAGGATTTTTTAATTTATTGTCAAACCATGTTGATAGAAATATTACAGCAGATGACACCAGAACACCAATTATCATAGAAGTTATGAAATTTAAAGAAGGATCGCTATTAGTAATCGTAGTTATTTCCTGCTCTGTAGCATAGGTTAACACAACAATTTCTGTTGATTTTGAAAAGCCTTCGATATAATCAATTAAACTATGAATAATACTCTCTACGACTATTTCTGCTTCATAATCTACATCTGTACAAAAGTAGACATATATAATTTCTCCACCTTCCCCAATCGATGTAGTTAATCTATTTGAAAACTCTTTGTAGCTATACTCTAATTCTAATTCATTTATAACCATTTGGTAAATTTCTTCACTTTTCAAAATTTCTAAATATGTGGCGTTAGACAATGATGTTGAATCTGTAAATTTATTTTCAGACCTTTCATCTAACTTTTGACCTATATAAAAATTTTTTTCAATTACACCATTATTTAAATTAAAATCTGTTTCACTACTATTTTTTGTAGTTTCGTTTATTTCAGTAATATTTTCATCAAGGTGGTTAACGACAAATTTACCAATAGATGTGTATTTATATGTAATTGAAACATCTTTAGCTATAAATGTTACTATTGAAATTAGCGATGTACATACAAAAATTAACAATATGATTTTTAATCTTTTTTTAAAATTAATAAAAATACTTACCATCACATTTTTTTCTTCGTATTTCTTCATAATTTTTCCTTCTTTCTTCGTCAAACGAACATTTTTATACAAAATAACTTTATTAAGATTTATGATTACTACTATTTCTAATAAATATTTTATTAAGCAAGCTTATACATATTAAGTAATTTTGATCTCTAAAAATTTTTGCGAGTACAAAATAACTACTAATACCTAAAGAAATTTGTATCATTATTTTTATAGTATTACTTAATGCTAAGTAATTAATAGAATACACTATCAAAAACATTATTACATTATATAATATAGTCCTTGTCATTCCATGTAAGATTGTTTTAATCTGTATTGGTATGACTCTACGAGTGTAGATTAAATTAATAATGGTTACACAGTATGTAGTAACTAATGCAGCAACTGCAATTTCTAAAACACCATAGCTATAAGATATTATTAAGGTTGTAATTGTGACAATACCCTTTACAACTTCCATTTTAAGCACTAAAGCGCTTTGTCCTTTAGCATATAATAATTGCCTAGTAATGCCTTGAATGGGATATGGAATCTGATAAAAACAGAAAATTATAAAATAAGGGACACAAGGTAACCACTTATCTGTAAGTAATATACTAATCAATGGTTCAGCAACTGCAGCCATACCAACAAATATAGGAGTAATTAAAAACATTGCTATGAAAATCGTTTGATACATTGCACTAATTAACAATTCTTCTTCGTCTTGATGTCTTGAATAAACAGGTAGTAGTACACTACCAATAGTATCATATATGCTACGCATTATTGTTGCCGGATACATTTGACCTCTATCATAAAATGCTAAGTCTTCAACTGAATATTTCTTTCCAATAAGCAGCGTTCTCACACTTTCTATAGTATAAACAATAAGTTCAGAAATTAGTATTTTCCCTCCAAAAGATAAAATATCATTTAGTCGATTAATAGAAAATTGAAACTTTGGTTTCCATTCAATACTCTTTCTAACTGAAATACAAAGTACAATTTGATTCGTTAATATTTGTGCAACTAAAGCCCAAAGTCCATAACCACATAATGCCATTGATATACCAATTACACCTGAAAATATAGAGGCTTTTAATCCTCTAATAAAAATAATTTTAAATTGCATTGTTCTTACAAGAATAGCATTTTGAATACAATACAATGATCCAAATAAAAGGCTTATTGAAAGTATCCGCAGAGCACTTACTAATTCCTCAGATTTGTAAATTTCTGCAATATAGGGAGCTATGAAAAATAAAATAATAACCAAACAAGTGGCTACAAAGAGACTCGCTAGAAAAGCAGTATTATAGTCAAGTTCATCAGTTTCCTTTTTTCGTATTAGAGATGAAGATAATCCTTTTTGAATGAAGATATTGGATAAATTATAAAACACAATCAAAACTGCCAAGCTCCCGAAATCTTCAGGGGCAATCATTCTTGCAAGTGAAATTTGAACGACTAGATTAATAATTTGAGTACTTGCCCTTTCCATAAATTTCCATAAAAAAGATGATACAACTGCTGAGGTAAAAACATTTTTAACAGATGACATATACTCCGCCTACTTTCATTTAAATTTTGATTTAACATTAAAATCAAAAATTTTAGTGAAATACAACATACCTCCGTAATCACTTTTATATTTTTCGTTCCCCCTACAAAGGTCAATAACAAAATCTTTGCCATTTTCGCTATTATATTGATATTTTATATACTCCACTATTAATAATCCTCCGGGACTGTACTTTGCATAAGTCAAATCAATAGCTAATCTCGGAACTATTAGTGATTTTTTATATATATATGCAACCATAAAAGCTGCTGGTTCATTATTTATTTCTAAAACTACTACAATTGCATTTGGTATTTTTTTTATACTTTTAAATATAATATCCCTATTCAACTCTTGCCATTTTTTCAATAAATTATACGACTTAGACTTATTTTCGGTAAAGATCCCATTCCATTCTTGATGTCGCTTTCGATAAATAGTATTTAACTTTTCTAAAGTTTTCATATTTATATTATCTCCGCTACTGTAGATTCTAAGTGAGTAATTGATTGAATCATTCGATAATCTATTATATGTTGTTCTAATATTTTGCCGTCTACTCTTTGATAAATTTTGATAATATTCTTCGTATGAATCTTGAAGTTTTATGGCATAGCACTCAGTTTCTTTATAGTTATATTTTATAAGTGCATTAGCTAGTCTACTTGTTCCTTTTATATCAGTTAACAAAAATTTATAATTAGGATATATTTCATAACATTTATTTAATAAATTAGAAATACTGGCGTCACTAATATTTTCACTATAAATAAAATCAAGATATCCCGCATTTGTTCCATAGCCAAGAATTGAAATAGATTTCTCCTTGTTATTAATAGCTAGTGCTGCAATACAGCTTATTTTCGATTCTTCAAACCCAACTACAAATAATGTATCATTATTTTTGTCCATAATATTTGTTATTGATGTTTTTCTCGCCTTATATAGTATATTATTAAATGCATAAGTTTGATAAACGTTGGTATTTTCATTTTCAATTAATTTCCAATATTTTTTTACCGAACTAATGGAAGTGAATGTTTTAAAGTTCATTAATAACCTCCTTGTAATATTCTTCAAGTGTTGCTCCTTCATATTTTTTGCTGATATCAATAAAAAGTTTTTCTAAATTTTTATATAAGTTTTCTATTTCTTCCTCATTAATAAAATACGGACTACCACCAGGCATTAATTCTGAAGAATGCATCATAAACTCTATATAATTACAATTTTCAGATTCTACCTTATTTAAAAGTCCTTGAAAATCACCTTCACTATTTTGTGATGGACGAAACCATACGTTTTTCCCTATGAATTTACGAACAATGCTTTTCATAAATTCATATTTCCCATTATGTATATCAATTGGTAAAAAGAATAACTTTCTAATAGTTACAGGAACCTCTAAAACATTATAATTTTCTTGAATAAAATAGTGGTTAGATGGATGATTAGAATAATCTGTCCCTCCTAAAATTGCTCCTTTATTCTTGCTCCAATCAACACCGGGTGTTACAGAACAATCTATTTTATAACCTAATTTCCCGAGCATTTCGAAATATTTAGTATTAGTTGCCCACCTACCAGCTCTATGCGAAACCATTTTTCTTTGAAAAATAGTTTCTAATAAATCCGTAATATTAGATAATTTTTCGTACATTATTTCATCTGAGTACTCGATTAAATACGGTTTCGCTCCATGTTTATTATCATAATCATTAAAAGGTGGTGTATCCCAAGCATGAAGATGCATACCTATTTCACATGTACCACGATTTAAGCAATCTCTTGCAAATTTTATAAAAAAATCATCATGTGCCATTGTATAATCTGTTAAGTATACTGGTTTAAATCCATATTTTTCACATAACTTTTGAAATCTAGGTATAAATCTTGAATTTGCCGTCGTTAACTTGCTATTTGTATCCCATTGATTATCACTTTCAGTATCAATTGTAATTATAAACTTTTTTTTCATATAAAATTCTCCTTACCACAAAATACAATCGTATGCGAAATTACCATCCTGAGCTGCTCTTGTAAATCTAAATAATAAGTATAATATTACTACTACTTGCATTAAAAACTTTAATAACTTTCTCTGCTTCTCATAATTGCATAAATCTTTAGATAAATTTATATTAATATTTGACCATATTGCTAATCTTGGAAGTGCATAATAGTTAGGAACACGATAAGCACCTGTTATATACAAAAGAGGGTATAACAGAATTATGGACAAGGAAGTAGCAAAAGGCACCAAAAGTTGCTCTTTTGTTTCAGTTTCTTTTTCTAATCTATTGTAGTAAACAATACATAAAATCGAAAAAATTATAAAAAATATGCTTCCAAATATCGATAAATCACTTATATTTACTGATGCATAATACTCATATTTTGTTCCTTCAAAAAAAGATTTAATAAATTTTACTCCTAAAGATGAAATTAAAATAGATATTATTATAGATACTACCCAGACCCATTTTTGTCTAATCCATAAAGTATTTTGATAAAGCCATACTACTAATATTACAAACAAATTAACTACCATAGTATAATGGAACATAGATCCTGCAAATGTTAATATTATCGATTGAAACGTTTTACCTTTATTTAATTTAGTAAAAGCGAACATTAAGAATGATATTCCTATTGCCGATCTAATTCCAGACATATTACTTGTATAAAAAAATATAAATAATTGAAGAAAAATATAATTCGAATTCTCATCAAAGTTATTCTTAATATAACTTACATAAGACCATGCTACAAAGGAATAAGTTATAACAAAATATATAGTGTAACTATCTGTAAATGTTCTTACTATTAAATTGTATAGCAAAAATCCTTGTTCCATTATTCTGAAATCACTATACAACTCTTTATAATATGCAGCTTCTTCGAAATAATTTACATAAATTTGCGTATCTGACCCTACAAATTCTGTTCTTAAAGTAGCAAGTAATAATAAAATAATAAAAGCTCCAAAATAATATAAATTATAATAATTGCTATTATTTTGGACACTTTCATTATTAGCTCGTAATTTAGCACCTTTTGCGCATAAATTACTAACTACAACTCCAACAATAACATATAATGTAAAAGTCATCCAGTGCCAATTACTACTAAAAGGAAATATTATATCAATAAGTTCTATCATAGTTTTCCCTCCACAAGATAAACGATCACTTTTTTATTTTAAATATTTGTTTTGCCATCTCATAAAAATATATTATATAAGGCTTTAAATCGCTTTTATCCACAAATATTTTAGCCGATTTGCTATATTCAATAAACCATTTAAATGGTGAAATATAACCCTTTAACATATTAATAACATCATATTGCTCACACATAAATAAGAGTTCTTTATTTTCTTTTACATAATTAATGTTTTCATTATCATTTGAATCCATAAACCATAAAGAAGGAATATTATTTCCTGAAATGGTAACTGCATAACTAGGAGCCCCATTCCTAAAATTGCATTCAATAAAATATATTTTCCCTTCTGCGTACTTGAATTCCAAATCAAATATTCCATAAAAATTTGAGCTTTTAATGAATTGTGCAATTACTTCCTTATCTATAGCTTTGTGATTTTTCACAATCTTTGCAAAAGAAGTACTTCCATTTATAATAGGATACTCTCTTATTTTTTCGACAATACCACAAATTACTACCTCTTTTTTAATTGAACAATATCCCATTACTTCGATCATATGTTCATCTTCTCCTGTGATATATTTCTCAGCTAATATTCTCTCATATCCTTTGCTCTTTAATTCAAATAATTTTAATTTCATCTCTTCTATTGAATTAACTTTAACTATATCCTGTTTAATACCATCGATACTCTGTACAGGTTTTAAAATCGCGGGAAATACATCCCAATGCAATTTCGATATTTCAAAATTTTCTATTATTCTTCCTTCTGCAATATTCAATCCGTTTTCTTTAGCCTCTTTTTTTGCATAATCTTTATTTAGATATTTTCGCATGTTACCTTGCATACCCGGAATTATTATATTAGAATGGAATTCTTTATAATTTTCATCTATTACCAAAGCCGCATAATCACATAGTGGGTAGACAATAAATTCATCTGAGCTATTCGCCACTTCTTTAATTACATTTATTATGTTTATCTCTGATTTCTCTATCTTAATACATTTGTCCGCGTATTTACTGTATTCAACAAAGCATTTCTCCGTATTCAATAATATTAGAATTACATAAATATTGTTTTCATCAAGACTTCTTAAAACACCTAATGCATTATAATGATTATCTGTTACTAAAATAGCTTTCATATTTACCTTCTTCTATTGTTCAAACAATTGTTTATACATTCAACCCACTTTTCAGTTATATTATTACAGTCAAATCTTCGACTATAAATTAATCCTTTCTCTGAGTATTTCTCCATTAGCGAATTATTTTTTAATAAGTTAACTATTGCTTTAGCCATTATAATTTCTTCTTTATTAATTACTAAGCTTATGTCGATATCATCATAATTAAAAGGCGGAATAATCACGCCATATTCGCATTCTTCTATAATATTTGCGATTTTATTTTGGTCAGTGCTTGGTGCTAGAATTTCTCTTGGTCCATATCGACAGTCGGTACTAACAATTGGAACACCACAAGCTAATGATTCGATAATTGCATTTCCAAATCCTTCAAATATTGAAGAAAAAACAAATAAATCACTATTTTTTATGAAAGCGTGAGGATTATTCACAAAACCTGGCATAATTATACTGCTTTCAATAAATAAATCTCTAGATAATTTTTCAAATTGCATTCTATAAATTCCATCACCCAATAGAACTAACTTAACATTCGGAAATTCATTAATAACTATAGAAAATGCTTTTATTAAATGCCATTGTCCTTTGGGGTGTCGAAAAGATCCCATACTAGTTATATACATCATTGTATTGTCCTTAAAATACCTATTGGTTTCATCTATAGTCATACTTGAATTATTTATAGACTCAATATCACAAGTGTTATATATTGTTTTACATTTGCTTTCCAAACAGTTAAAATTATCAATAACATCTTTGCGAACCCCTTCAGATACAGAAACAAGGAAATCTGCTTTACTCAAAACAATTTTTCTAATGATTCTCTTCATTCCAACAGGATATACCACAGACATATTACTAACTACATCTAAAATAATTTTTTCTCCTTTTACCCTTGTTAGTACATTAATTAAATCTATATGGGGTAAAAAAGATATTGAACAATCAATTTTATATTTCTTTTTTAATTTTCGTATTTTTAAAAATCTCTTTATTGAACATACTATTCTATTAAACTTATTTGTTGATTTAAAATTCAAATTAATTCTAGTTCCTCCACAGTCATATTCATTTTTTGATTTATTATATACTACTACATACACATTAAATTTGGATTGAATACCTTTTGAAATATCAGAAACTAGCCTTTCTGCACCACCTCCAGTTAGTAGTCCAGTTATAATCATTATATTTTTTTTACGCATTATTAACCTCATATTCTTGTTATTTAATAGTTTTGTTTAGATAATGAACTTTCATGCTTTGTAATTTCTTCTTGAGTAAATCTAAATCTTATCAATTTAGCAGGATTTCCTCCAACAATACTAAATGGTTTCACATCTTTAGTTACAACAGCTCCTGCTGCAACAACACATCCACGCCCTAACGTTACACCACGTAAAATAATCGCGTGAGAACAAATCCAAACGTCATCTTCAATATAAATATCCATATCATGTTCGTTAAATTTTTCACTATTTTTTATTGAATCCATAAATCTTCCAACCATATCTGTCCTGTGCGTACCTGTAATAATATTTACATGAGGTGAAGTCATTACATGATTACCTATATGTATTGTCGCTCTTGAATTAGAGTAATAATTATTTTGTCCTATAGATACATTATTACCTATTTTAATATTCTCCCAATGAGCATCAGTTCCTTTTCCAATTTTAACTTTATCACCACAATTCGCACATTGTAGTTTTTTCCATTGCATAACGGTTAAATAATATACACCATTTAAAACTTTATTTAATCCACGATTCGCATAATTGATTATTTTCATTTAACTTCACTAATTAATAGCTTAAATTTATGATTTATTGTATTCATCAATATACCAATCAATCGCTAACTTAAGTCCCTCTTCAAAACTAAATTCAGGCTCATATCCCAACTGCTCGACAGCTTTTGATATATCTGCATTACTGTGTTTTATGTCCCCAAGTCTTTCTTGTGCGAAGTTAGGCTTAATATCCTTTTTCAAAGCTTTTGTTAAGTCCGTGTAAATATCAATTAAATATTTTCGTCCTCCAAACGCGATATTAAACGCTTGTCCAGCTACTTCATGTGTAGCTAAACATGCTTTTAAATTTGCTTGAATTACATTATCAATATATGTGAAATCTCTCGATTGCTTACCATCACCATTTATTGTGGGAGCTTCATTATTCAATAGTTGTGTAATAAATTTAGGTAATACAGCTGCATAATCACCTTGAGGATTTTGCCTTCTACCAAAAACATTAAAATATCTCAACCCATATGTATCTAATCCATATAATCTAGTGTACATTTTCCCATACTCTTCTGTAACATATTTCGTTAAAGCATATGGCGATAAAAGATTCCCCTCAACGCCTTCTTTCTTTGGCAAATGAGGTTCATCACCATAAACTGAGCTGCTTGAAGCATATACAAATTTCTTAACACAATTCTGTTTAGATGCCTCCATCATATTAAGAGTACCTAAAATATTATTGTCTGCGTAAAATATTGGTCTTTCTATGCTTCTTGGAACACTTCCCCAAGCGGCTTGATGAAGAACGTAATCAATGCCTCTAGTTGCTTTTATGCAATCATTTAAATTTTTAATATCACCCAGAAAAAATTCATAATTAGAGTTATTCAGCAAAAAATCGATATTTTCTTGTTTGCCAGTTGATAAGTTATCTAAGCATCTTACCTTATAACCCATAATTAAAATTGCTTCGCATAAATTTGACCCTATAAATCCAGCCCCACCTGTAACAAGAAAAACTGAATTTTTAGGAAATTTTAAGTTCAGATAATTCATTTTATAACCTCCAATATGCATATCCTGCACCTTCATATTCATTTCTATCTAAAATTCCTTTTATATCAAGTAAAACTTTTCGTTGACTCCCATATAAACTATCAATATCGGATAATCTTAGTGATAAAAATTCAGAATGAGCCACCGCAATTATAACTGCATCCAAATTTTTTAGTAAACTAAAATCTACAAAATCTACATCGTAATGCGTTTTTCCTTCTTCTTTATCAGCAATAGGATCAACAATCAGAGGAATGATGTTATATTCTTTCAATTCATTGACAATATCTATCACTCTTGTGTTTCTTGTATCTGGACAGTTTTCTTTGAACGTAAAACCTAGTATGCCAACTTTTGCATCTTTAACGTTAATATCGGCCTTTATTAAATATTTAATCAAAGAATCAACAACATATTTCCCCATGTCATCATTTATTCTTCTTCCACTTAAAATTATCTTACTATCATATCCCAATTGTGCTGCTTTATAAGTTAAGTAATATGGATCAACACCAATACAATGACCTCCCACAAGCCCTGGAGAAAAGTTTAAAAAATTCCATTTAGTTCCAGCCGCTTTCAAAACTGCTTTGGTATCTATATTCATTTTATTGAATATTATAGCTAATTCATTCATGAAAGCAATATTTATATCTCTTTGGCTATTTTCGATTACTTTTGCAGCCTCCGCTACTTTTATACTTTCAGCTTTATAAACCCCTGCTTCTACCACTAGTTCATAAACTTTTGCAATATTATCTAATGTTTCTCCATCCATACCTGCCACAATTTTTACAATTTTCTCTAATGTATGTATTTTATCGCCAGGATTTATTCTTTCCGGAGAATACCCTACTTTAAAATCAACACCACACTTCATCCCACTCTCTTTTTCCAATATAGGAACACAAATATCTTCTGTAACTCCAGGATATACTGTACTTTCAAATACAACAATAGAATCTTTTGTTAAGTTTCTACCTAAGATTTTACTAGCTTCTTCCACAGGCGTTAAATCAGGTGTGTGATCTGAATTTACAGGTGTTGGAACTGCTACAATGTGAAATTTTGCATCTTTCAATTTTTTTTCATCACTAGTGAATTCTACTTTTGAACTAGCTATTACATTATTACCTACCTCTTTTGTAGGATCAATTCCTAGCTTATATAGTTCGATTTTTTGTTTATTAAGATCGAACCCTACTACTTTTACTTTTTTAGCGAATGCAACTGCAATTGGCATTCCAACATAACCTAGTCCAATTAAAGATATTTTTTCTTCACCTTTTAAAATTTTATTATATAAATCCATTATTTATTCCTCCAATTTCATCATAAGTTATTCATTTAACCCATATTTCTTTATATTTTTTGTAAATGACTTCTAAAGAATAATTACTTATTAATTTTCTAGAAGCATTTTTCGCTATATCGTCCCTCAAAACTTCATTATTTAGCAACTTACGCAACGAATTAATTAAATCTTTTGTATTTCTTGGTTCAATTACTATCCCACAATCTAAGCTCAAAATATCAGCTATTGCACCAACATCAGTTCCAATCACTGGAGTATTAAGTGCCATTGACTCAATTATCACATTTGGAAAGCCTTCTGTGTAACTTGGTAAAACAAGTATTTCAGACTCAGCAATTTCTTTTATCGTATCTTCATGATTTTTTTCGCCTGAAAATACAATACTGTCTAGTTTACACATATTTTGAATTTTCTTCTTGTACTGCTCTTCAGCAGGACCAATAATTAACAATGTATATCCATCATAATCAGCTCCTATTTCATTCCACGCACGTATTAACTCTTCTATTCCTTTTGTTTTTATTACCCACCCTACGAAAACAACTTGCTTTCGTTTTTTATAACTAATTTTTGGTAATTGTTCAATGTCTATAGGATTTGCTAAATGGACTATTTTACCATCTATAAATTTGCTGTTTAAAACTGAATAAGTCTTACTGTCTAATGATATTGTTACATTAGATAGTGCAACTGCTTTTTGAAGTAATTTCCATTCAATTGTGTTCATTTTGTATATTTCTGAAACTCTCCCAAAACGAATATGATATATTGTTTTTATCCCTTTATACTTAGCTAATGACAATAATAGTATATCCCTTATTATTGCAAACTGCCCGCTAGTTGTTAAATGAATTGCTTCTAATTTTTCTTTTTTCGCTATAATATTCAACTTTTTAAGATGATAAATCATTTCAATTCCACCACCAAATATTCTTTCATATAACGTTCTTCCTTCTGTACTTCGAGTTTTTGGTGCAATGTTAATGTTTATTAAATCTAATTCGTTATCATTTTCTTTATTGTATCTTAAAATCATTCTTGTCCAATTAGCGATTCCGCCATATGGTGGTGGGGCCGGAGATATTAATACAACTTTCACAAAATAACCTCTTTCTTTATAAACTCTAGATAAATAGTATTTTCCAAATAATCTTAACCTTTTTCATTTAAACAGTCTATTAGTTTCGTTAAAAATTTTTTTCTACTAAAGTTTTCATTATAATATTGAAATGAATTTTTACTATACTCAAGAATTTTATCTTGTTCTTTATACATTTTTTCAATTAAAATAGCCAGTGTCTCCACATCGCCTGATTCACAATATAAACCAGATTTAGATAATTTAATCACTTCCAAAGTAATACCACTTGCCGCTGAAATTATTGGTTTAGCTGCCGCCATATATGACTGTACTTTTCCTGGTAATGTTTTAATAATACCTTCATCATTATTTAGTGTTACTAACATTGCGTCAGCATTAGAATATATTAGAGGCATTTCACTAACATCTAATCGCCCATAAAATTTAATATTCTTTAGTCCCAATTTTTTTGTTTGTTCAACACATTTTTCATAGCAACTTCCATCTCCATAAATATTAAAGAATATTTTTTTATTATTCCTAAATAAATTTGCAGCCTCAACAATTATTGAAACAGATTGTGCTTCACCTATATTTCCTGCAAATGTCAAATTAAAAATGCTGTCATCATTATATTTTTTAACTTTTTTTTGAACTGTAAATATATCTTCTGCATATTGAGGTAAATATTTTATCTTATTGCTATTGATACTAAACTTTGTAGATAGGTAGTCATTAAACTGCGATGAAGAAGTCAATATAGTATCAGAACTACGATAAATATACTTAGATAATATATTGAATAAGTTATATATTACACCATCTTTTATACCTACTACACTTAGACTATCAGGCCACAAATCCAAGCAATATAAAACTAACTTAACATTGTTTTTTTTCTTATATATAATCGCTGGCAAAGCCATTAATACTGGTGAAAGTTGATTAACGAATACTACATCAAAATTTTCTTTCAAATACAAAGCCTTAATTGACCCAGATAAAGCAAAACTTACATAATTTAATGCTAACCTAATTTTCCCACTTCCTCTACCTATCTCGAAACATCTAACTACTTTAACACCCTCAATTATTTCAAGTCTTTTTTTACAAAATTTATAATCAGATAATACTTTTCCTTCTGGATAATTTGGAAGTCCCGTTAATACTGTAACCGTGTTTCCTCTTAATACAAGTTCTTGGCAAATATCTATAATTCTAAATGGTTCTGGTGAATAATATTGACAAACGACTAGAATATTCATTTTTTATCCAACTTGATATACTCAAAAAGGTTTTCCCTAACGCCATCACTAAATTGACATTGGTTAAATTTAAAATCTTTTGATGCTACTTCGTGATTAAAATTAATCTTATTGAGCAACCTTTGAACTCTTTCCATATATTCTATTATTTTTACTGATATAATATATTCTGATTTTCTCGAAATTATAGATTTAAGAAAAAATTTATAGTACGATATACTAAACTTTTTAAAATATATTGATGATAAATAATATTTACCATCATACAAAATTGAATTAACATTTAATTTTTCCACCATCATTATGCACTTACAAATATTTATGTCTGTTCTATTACCACACATCTTAGTATGTATGTGTGTGATATATTTGCAATTGCTATTCTTTGCTAACTCACTAATTCCACTTTTAAATCCCTTATATTCTTCTACAGAATTTCTACATTTTGCACAAATATCAGACGCATGATCCTTAATAATATTTATTATACTTTGTATTACTTCACATATAATATTTGTGAACCAATAAATTCCAGCAAAACGCAAAAGCAATTCAACTCCCTCGAACACATTTTCTAAAGTAGATCTATTGGTTAATCCTACATTTATTTTTTCAATAAATAAATTAGTGATATCTAAAATATCAGTATTGGAAGCAGTTCTTACTAAACTTTTTATTTTTCCTAAACAATTATTTTTATCCAATAACGTTATAAATAACCCATCATATTTATAACTAGCACCAGTTATTAACAACATACTATTCACCACCATCTTCATTTTTTTTGCCTTCTAATACTCCGTTACTTTTACAAACATATGTAAATGTTTTTAAAAAGCACATTGAATCAAACAAAAATCCTTGCTTTTCAACATACTCACCATCTAATTTCGCTTTAACTTCTGTATTTAATTCGTCACGACCATTTATTTGAGCCCATCCCGTTAGCCCAGGTTTAATATCATTAGCATTATACTTATCTCTTAGTTCGATTAAATCATATTGATTATATAGTGATGGTCTTGGTCCGACAATACTCATGTCCCCTTTGATTATATTTATTATTTGCGGTAACTCATCTAGACTAGTTTTCCTTAATACCTTACCAACTCTTGTTATATAGTAATCTGGATTTTGTAATAAGTGTGTTGGGCAGTCTTTCGGAGCATCAATTTTCATAGTCCTAAACTTTAGTATCATAAAACATTTTTTGTTTTTCCCGACTCTTTTTTGACTAAATAGAACTGGACCTTTGCTTTCGGTTTTTATTATAATTGTTATTATAATAAAAACTGGTAATAAAACAACAAATCCTATTAACGCTATCATAAAATCGATAACTTTCTTAATATATTTTCTATACATATATATATCCCTTTCAAAACTTTTTATAATATAATATTTAATATAACATTATTTATATTTTCAACTTCATTGCTATTCAAAATAACACTAGACAACATTAATAATTTCTTATCAACCATTTCTTTAGTCATTTCAATTGGTTCATTCACAAAAATCAAATCATTTTCTGTCTTATGTCTTATTTCACTAGATAATGATAATTCCTCATACATTTTTTCTCCAGGCCTTAAACCTGTAAATTCAATTTTTATATCTTCATATGGTTTTAAACCTGATAAAGAAATTAAATCCTCTGCTAACTTCAATATCTTGACAGGTTCTCCCATATCAAGTACAAATATATCGCCATTATTTGCATAGGCTCCTGCTTGTATAACAAGTCTTGCAGCTTCAGGTATTGTCATAAAATATCTTGTTATATCTTTATCGGTAACTCTTACAGGTCCACCATGTTTAATTTGACTCATAAACAATGGAATTACAGATCCATTAGAACCTAACACATTCCCAAACCTTACAGCGCCTATTTTTGTTACTCCATTATCTTTTTGTGATTGAACTATTAGTTCACACATTCTTTTAGTAGCACCCATTACATTAGTTGGGTTTACAGCTTTATCGGTTGAAATAAGTACAAACTTGCCAACTTTATTTTCTATACAAGTCATTAATGTATTATAAGTTCCAAATACGTTATTCTTTAATGCCTCTAATGGCGAATCTTCTACAAGTGGAACGTGTTTATGTGCTGCTGCATGAAACAATACGTCAGGTTTATATTTACTAATTACATCATTTAGCCTTACCTTGTCTCTTACTGAACCAATTAAGAAAATCAACTCAACATTATTATCTATTTTATTTTCTCTTTTCTCTATTAATAATTCTTGTTGTAAGGTATACATATTATTCTCATAAATATCAAAACACACAATCTTTTTTGGTTTAAACTTAACTATTTGTCTAATGAGCTCAGATCCAATTGAACCGCCACCACCTGTTACCATAATTACTTTATCACTAATATAATCACTTATTCCATGGTTATCTAAAGTTATTTGCCCTCTACCTAATAAATCATTGATAGATATATTTCTTATTACATTTTTATCTATATTACCAACTTCATTTAGCCCCATTATTTTAACAGGTAACTGAATCTTTTTACACTTATCTATGATATTTTTCACTTGTTGTTTAGATGAACTTGGCATCGCAATAAATGCCATAGTAATATTATGTTTCTCTTTTATTTTAGTTAAATCATCTGTGTTACCTAAAACATTATAGCCATTAATAGTACGATTCTTTTTATAAATTGCATCATCTACAAATCCTACTACACGATAATCATAAAGATCGTTAACAGCTAGTTCTTTTGCAAGGATATTTCCTGCATCCCCAGCCCCTATAATTATTGCGTTTTCTGATTTCAAATTTATTTTTCTTTTTAATCGTAAGTAACGATAAACAATTCTAATTCCAAGCATCAATGCACAAATGAAAAATCCCGCAATTACATAGACACTTCTAGGAAATCCCAACGCAAAAAAAGTTGAAGTAAATAATAGTGTTGATAAATTCGCAACAAAGACGGCCGAAACTATCCTAATTGCTTCATCAACACTTATGTATCTCCAAACTGTTTTTCTTATATTAAATACTTCAAAAACTATAAAATGAATTATAATAGCAATTGCAACTGCTGATATTAATGCACTTTTATATTTCATAGCTTCATTTATATCTAAATCGAATCTTATTATTAAACCAATTATATAACTGAATATAATTGCTAAGAAATCATATAAACTCATTAATAATGCTCTTTTTCTAATTGAAACAATCATAATTTTACCACCTTTATTTACTTTTATTATATAATTTTTAACAACATTAATCAAATACGTTTTACCAAATACAATGATTTATTCTTTATATCATAAATAAATATCCCAAATAATGTGAATTCACTAGCTAAATATTATTTCATAATATTAAAAAGTATTTTATTCATAATAATCTTTAGCTTTATCTAACTGAAAAACATTTACATAAGGATACTCCATTATATCGTTTGATAGATAACGATAATTAATTCTAAAATTAATATCAGAATAAAGTAAAACTAAATTTATAATGAAACAACCAGATACAAATAACAATACATTTTTCTTGTTGTCTATTTTCATAACTAATGATGGTATAAGTAGTATTTCTATAATAGCTATGAAATCACTAACACGCGCCATAATACTAAAATTACACAAAATTATGTACACTAGAAATGAAAAATAACATACTAATATTGAAAATTTATCAAAATCACTTAGCTTATTTTCATTTGCACAATAAGCTAATATTATTACGAACAAAAACATAACTATTCGCAGCAATAGTCCAACAAAACTAAAATCTGCCCCGCTAATATAATACACAACAGTAACAGGTAGTATTTCTATAAATAATGGCAATAACAAATTAAATAATACGCTTGCAATGATTGATATAATCAAAAACGCAAATAACATAATTGTTCTTTTTTTATTATCTTTTTTATCCATTAACGAATTACTGATTTTTTTAATTAATGGTAAAAATATTGCAATTATGGCTATGTCATGAAATAAAAAAGCAATAAATATTAGTCCAAAATATTTTAAATATTGATCATTTTTTAGAAATTTATAGTAAGCCAGAAAAAATATTACCATCGCAAGCATTTGTCGCATTCCACTACCATAATAAACTTCCAATACACCACAACCAATAAATATCATAATTGATAACATGATATTATCAGATTCTTTCATTACATAATACATTATACTTAAACAAATCATATTAAAAACCAATACAAAATAACCAAAATTATCTGTAAATAGCTTAACAATATTAAGCAAAACATTAAATAATAGATTTCTTGAAGGTGAATTTATTAGAAGTTCGTTAAACTCGCCTGTTGCTCTAGCAAACATATCTCTATACGGTCCAAAATCTGGTCCTATACTTAATCTAAATCCGAAAAAAATGAAAACTAACAACAATAATTTTTTAGAATGCCTATTGATAAAATCAGATACTTTATTATCTGTTAAAGATATTAAAGTGAGTACAAAAAACATTGAATAAATCACTATAACATACATAAAATCACCAATCCTTATCTAGTATTTACATTTTTACTATATGCTAAAATACTTCTATAATTGAAAATAATATAAATACAACTATTAACTAAAATAACTATTGTACCTATACATATTGCTTTTATACAAAACAATAAAATACTATTCACAATAATTCCTTCTACAATAATACCACAAATTGTCAATGTAAACATAAATGTTAATAAATATGCAATTAAACCCAATAACAATTTATTCCTTTGTTCGAAATATTCATATCTAATTACATAATAAATCTTTCCTATCCAAAAAATAATTGTGCTTATTAATGTTGCGATATATATACCAATTACACCAATTTGGTTCAATAACACGATTGACAAAATCAAATTAGTTATAGAAGATATAATAAGTGGTAATCTTTCTTTAAAAGCAAAACCACCAATCATAAATACACTTTCAATTGGCTTAAGTAATAAGTTTAATCCTAGTATTAATATAATCAAATTCACAACTGATTCATCAAATAGGAATGAAGAATCTAACCAAAGACTAATAAAATCGTCTCTCATTAAATATAAACCTATAATTATAATTGAAGATATCATATAATTCAAAAAATTAACACGTTGATATTCTTGATAATATTTTGATACAGTTGAATTATATTTAACTTTAGCTAAGTAATTCCTTAATGTTGTATTAATATGTGTTACTACCATGTTAGACGCTGCAAAAATTATATTATAGTTACTTAATAGCCCAATAACATTCGTACTTACCATAGCTCCTATTATTAAATTATCCGTAGCAAAGAAAACTAAATCATAAAGTGATTTACAAATATATTTTTTACATTGATCAATTACCTTAGATTCAAGTAGTTGTTTTACTGTTACTTTATGTAATCGCTTTGTGTATATTAAATGTTTATCTACATATAAGCCGGTTAATAAATTAACTAAATAACCTGTTATAAATACTGAAAAAATATAGTAAACATAATCTTTAAAAATAACAATAGATATAATTTTCATTACAAAACAAACTAAATCAAAAAATAAGTAATATAATCTATGAATATACTCTTTTTGATAAACATTCAATAAACATATTTTATGAGTAAATTGAAACTTTGTGAAAGTCGCAAACAAGTAGATAATATATATAGCATATACTACCGACATATCTTGATATGATATTTTAAATATTATTGTTAAAAAAGGCAATAAAACCAAAGAAATTACACAAATACTAATTGCTATCAGGTCAAAGACTTTTTTAAATAAAGATAATTCATCACAAATTAATTTATCATCTTTTTCATTTACTGATTTATACAAATTAAATGATAATAATGATACAAATCCAATATCAATTAATCCTATTGCTAAGAATATTGTTTCAAATAAGGATGATATCCCCACTAATTCGTTAGGTAAATATTCCCAGAGTAATTTTTTACTTATAAGTGAATATCCAATAGCTAAAAACTGTGATAAAAAAATAATTGAAATATTAAATATATTCTTACGTGATTTCATGAAATTACTCCTTTCATCTTTATTTTAAATAATCCTCTAAATCTTTTATTGCAACTTCATTTTCATACTCAAGCATTGAATATTCATTAACTTTTTGATTCGCAATTATGTTTAATATTTCATTTTTAATCATTTGCACATCATTTAAACAACAATTAAAGCCCTTATGATTAAATATACGATAAGCAGGACTTAGTTTTGTAGTAACAACTAAACAAGGTTTTTTCATCAACAAATAATCCAATGTTTTACTAGGTAAATACGGTTGAATTAAATCATCATCAATTATCGTATCACACAATACTAAACATCCACATTCACGCATTTTAATTAGCGCTTGTTCATAACTAACTTTATCTATAAGTTTAAATAAATAACCTATATTATATTCATTTATTTTATTTTGATAACGTTCAATAATTTCACCATATTGTTCAAATAAGAAAATTTTATCAAAATCTTTAATTTCATTATTCAATTCATTAATAGCTAAAAGTAAACTATCAATTTTTCTCAGTCCATATATTCTTCCAAAATGCGAAAATATAACTAATTGTTTTTTAATTTCGCTTCGCTCATTAACAATCATATTTTCATATAATTCCCAATCCTTTATATAATTTAATGGCACAATTATTGCCTTATCTTTTAGTTTTTCATTATTCTTATAATTATTAATCATAAAATCACGTTGTTCTTCACAAATATATATTATTTTATCCGCGTATTTCATTGCAATTTTTTCATACATTCCATTCATATATATAAATGTATAAACATAAAATCCTATTTTTGATATTATTGAATAGTCTTTAAAACTTTCATCATCTTTTTTATAAGGTGATTTATATAATGGATCAGAAAATGATGCTATCCATTTAATATTTTTATTTTTACGTTTAATAAAATATGCTGCAACATGGGTAAATGATGGAACTGAAGAAGAATACACAACACTATATTCTTCTTTTTTACTTTGTTTTACGCATGCTTTGATATATTTAAAAATATTAAATACACCACTAATTACATTTTTTCTTTGTAATGTTGCTATAGTATCATCGTATTTAGCTACGTATTTAACATTAAATTTTTTGTAATTTATATCTTTATCTAATTCTTTTTTTATTGAATTATCTACTGTATTATTTAGCGCTATTACATCAAATTCATAATCTAATAGTCTTAAGTGTTTATAACTTATTAAAGTAATCGGATCATTGTATGGTAAAAATCCACCTGGAATAACTAGCATTTTTTCTTTCATATAAATACCCTTTCATAAACATCTTATTAATTATACCATAAATAACATATATCATGAATACACGATTATAGTCATTAAATATTCAATTAATCAGTATTCTATATTTCAAAATAAAAGTACCCTCAATAATTGTCTTAACAACTAACAAGGGTACCCATATTTATCTTTTACTTATTATCTTGATAATACTTCTCTATACATTTTAAAGTTTCATCACTAATACAATGTTCCATTAAACATGCATCATTTTCAGCATTTTCTTTTGAAACTTTTAAGATATCACAAAGAAAATTATTTAAAAGTTTATGTTTCTCTAAAGTATCATTCGCAATTTTTCTACCTTCATCAGTAAATGTAATTAAACCATAATGTTCATGAAATATTAAATCTTTCTCACACAATTTTTTAATCGCTTTATTAACACTAGCTTTACTAACACCCATCTTGGTAGCAACATCACTTATCCTAACATTACCAACTTCACCCTCTAATAATAAAATAGTTTCTAAATACATTTCATAAGTTTCATTCACAATCATATTAACCACCTATTATAATTACGACATTATAAACAATAAATGCAACTACATAAGCGACTAAAGTTTGAAATAATATTGCCTTCAATGTAAATGTTAAACTTTTTGTTTCCTTTTTAATAGTTGCAACAGTTGCAGCACATGGCACATACAATAGAGTAAAAACCATAAACGCTAATGAAGAAGCTAATGTAAATTGATTCGCAATTATTGTTGCTAATTCAGTTTGTGATGAAGCTTTATAAACCACAGATAAAGTAGCTACAACACTTTCTTTAGCGATGAATCCAGAGAATAATGACACAACTGCTTCCCAATTCCCAAATCCTAAAGGAGTGAAAATAAAGGCAATTTTTTGACCAATTATACCTAACATACTTAATGAACTTTCATTAACTACATTAAATCCAAAATCAAAAGTAGATAACACCCAAAATAATACACTCATAGCAAAGATAATTGTTCCGGCTTTATATAAGAAGTCTTTGGCTTTATCCCACATATTCATCATTGTATTTTTTAACGATGGTAAACGATATGGCGGAAGTTCCATAATAAATGTTGAACCACTACGCTTAAATATTGTAGCTTTAAGTAAAAAGCCACACATAATTGCAACTATAATTCCTAAAACATACAACCCAAAAATCACTAACCATGATGATTTAGGAAAAAAGACACTTGCAAATATTGCATATACAGGCAACCTTGCACCACATGACATAAATGGAGTAAGCAATATTGTCATCTTTCGATCTTCTTCATTTTCTAAAATCCTTGAAGCCATAATAGCAGGTACTGAACAACCAAACCCCATTAATAATGGAATAAAGGCTTTTCCATTTAACCCTATCTTACGTAATGCTTGGTCCATTAAAAATGCACCACGTGACATATATCCACAATCTTCAATTACAGACAACATCAAAAACAACAACATAATTTGTGGCATCAATACCAAAACACTACCAACCCCATTAATTATTGTTGTGATTAGATCTTGTGTTAATGTACTTGCACCAATACCTTGTAAAAACTGACTTGAATTATTTGCAATTACCTCAATTATTGATTCAACAAGCCCTGCTAACATTGAACCAAGTGGACCAAATGTTATAAAAAACATTAATCCTAAAACAACAAAAAATAATGGTATACCTAAATAACGATGAGTTAAAAAGTGATCAATTTTCTCACTCTTAACTTGCAAACGGTTAACATTATTATCAACACTCTTGCTTATAACATCCTCAATAAAACTATATCTTATATCTGCAATCGCCATATCAACTGCATTATACTTACTTTGATTAATGTAAGCTTTTTTAATCAAATCTATTTTTTGTAATTCACTTTCACTAAAATCAAACAGTTCTACAATTAAATCATCTTCTTCAAATATTTTAACTGCATAAAACTTTTGATGAGTTGCATCATATTCTTTATTATCCATAACTTTGATAATATCATTAACACAATTTTCAATATCAATATCATAATCAAGTTTTGTAGAATTTGTATTATGAATTAAATTATGAATCATATCTTGTATCCCTAAACCATTTTTTGCACTAATACCAACAACTGGCAACTTGATAAGTTTAGACAGCAAATCACAATCAATAATTATTTTTGATTTTGTAAGTTCATCAAACATATTTATTGCAATAACCATTGGCAAGCCTAACTCTTTTAATTGTAAACTTAAATACAGATTTCTTTCTAAATTTGTACCATCGACAATATTAATTATTAAATCAGGATGCTCATCCATTATAAAGTTTCTTGATACAACTTCTTCCATACTATATGTAGACATACTATAAATACCGGGTAAATCGATAAGAGTTATAACATGTTCTTCATAATTAAAACTTCCTGACTTCTTTTCAATAGTAACCCCAGGCCAGTTCCCAACATGTTGTGTTGATCCTGTAAGTCTATTGAATAATGTTGTTTTACCACTATTTGGATTTCCGACTAACGCTACTTTAAAACTCATAATTATATCTCCCTAACTTGTATTGCTTGTGCTTCTTTTTTTCTTAATGACAAGATATATCCTCTTACACTTACAATTAAAGGATCTTTCATTGGTGATGAATTCTTTATTTTTATTTTTACACCTTGAGTAATCCCCATATCTATTAGGTGTTTCCTTACTTTTTTATCACACAAGATATCTTCAACAATTACATCTTGATTTATTTTACATTCTAGTAAATTCATAACTACCTCCAAAAATGTTAGCCTTAGTTAACTTATTAAGTTTACCACTATTTTGCATAGTAAGCAATTAAATAACATTATTATATTTGCTATCTTAACTTAGTTAATTATGACATGATTAATCTTTTATTATCCTTTTTAAAATAACGCTATAGCTATTTTGATTATGTTATAATTGTATTAATAACTACTTAATTAGTTGTATTTTTATCACATTAAAGGAGAATTCAATATGCTTAAAGTTAATTTTTATGATGATATAGATGATAGTCTTTTATCTTATGCAGTAATTATTTCAAGGTTTAGTGGTAAATGGGTTTTTTGCAAACATAAAAAACGTAACACTTTCGAAATTCCAGGTGGTAAAAGAGAAATAAATGAACTTATTATTGATACAGCAACAAGAGAATTATGGGAAGAAACTGGCGCATTAAATTATACAATTAAACCTGTATGTGTTTATGGTGTATCTAAACACAATGAAGAAGATTTTGGAATGTTATATTATGCTGAAATATTTGAATTTGGTTTATTACCTGATATGGAAATTGAAAAAGTAGTTTTATTTGATAAGTTGCCTACAAACTGGACTTATCCTTTAATTCAACCTTTATTATTAGAAAAGGTTAATAATTTTATAAAAAACAAGAAATAATTACTTAAAAATATGTTAGCTGCATTATTACTTATAATAAAAAAATCGCCTAGTCATTTTACTGATTTGGCGATTTTATATTATTTTTTTATTACATTATTATTTTCAAGAAATCAATCCATCATAAATTTCTTCTTTATATCCTACAACAACTTTATCATTCATAACCAAAATTGGTCTTTTCACAAGCATTCCATTTGATGAAAGTAAATCAATTTTTTCATCATACGTCATTGTTTTGATTTTATCTTTAAGTTGTAATTCTTTATAAACAATACCTGATGTATTAAAAAATTTATTAATATCTAAACCACTCAACTCAACCCATTTTTCAAGTTGTTGTCTTGTTGGATTATCTTCTTTTATATCTTGTAATTGATAATCGATATCAAGACTATCTAATTTCTTTTTAGCTTTAATACATGTAGAACATTTAAGATAAGCAATAAATTTAGTCATTTTCATCTACCTCATCATGATACATCTTATATAAATCATTTTTTGATATATTATATTTAACTGATATATCTTTAATAGCTTTACTTGGTTTCACATTATCATCTACTAACTGTTGTACTTCACTCACAATTGCAGTAAAATCAATAACTTGCTCAACTTGTGATTTTTCAACAACAATTACCATTTCACCTTTAATGTTTTCGATATCTGATAGCACTTCACTAATTGTTCCTCGAATAAATTCTTCAAACTTTTTAGTTATTTCACGCGCTAAACATATTTTACGATCACCTAAAACTTCTAACATTAATTCAAGTGTTCTTTCAATTCTATGAGGTGACTCATAAAATATTGTAGTACACTCTAAATCTTTAATTTTAAGCAATTCTTTTTTTGCATGGCCATCTTTACTTGGTAAAAATCCATTAAAGTAAAACTTCATTGAACAAAGCCCTGAAGCTACAAGTGCATTAAGCATTGCATTAGCTCCACTAATTGGAACTACACTAAATCCATTTTCTACAACTTTTTCCACAAGAAATTGTCCAGGATCAGAAATTAATGGATAACCTGCATCAGATACGATTGCAATATTTTTTCCATTTTTAAGCATTTCGATAATTCCATCAGCACTTGGTGTTTCATTAAATAAATGATGTGCGATACATTTTGTATGTATATCAAAATGTGACAATAACTTTTGAGTATTTCTTGTATCCTCTGCAGCAATTACATCCACAGTTTTTAATATATCAATTGCCCTTGGTGTCATTTCGCTAAGGTTACCAATTGGCGTTGCTACAACATAAAGTGTTGCATTAGTATCTATAAAACTTTTTTGCCTATGCATTTTTATTTACTTTCTTTCTTTTTAAAGATTCCCTTAGCCATAAGATCATCTAAAGAAATAAAGATTGTTCCATCACGACTATCAAGTTTTGCACTTTTAGCTAAAATATTCATAGAAGATAATTTATACATTTTCTTTTCATACTCGACTTGTGTATTAATCTTAGGTAAATTTGCACACATAGTTTTATAATTTTCATCTTCATATTTTAAACAACACATAAGTTTTCCACACTGTCCTGATAATTTTGGAATATTTAATGGCATTAACTGATTTTTAGCCATATTAATTGAAATAACATCAAAAGCACTTAAAAAACGTGAACAACAAGTTTCCATTCCACAAATACCGATTCCACCAATCATTTTAGCCTTATCTCTTGGACCAATTTGTCTTAGTTCAATACGACAATGAAAAAGATTTGCCAACTCTTTTAAAAGTTCACGGAAATCAACGCGGTTTTCTGAAACATATACAAAAACAATCTTTCCTTTATCAAGAGTATATTCTGCACTGATAAGGTTCATATCTAATTTTAGTTTTTCTATTAAACTTGCACATTTATTTAAAGCATTACTTGCTGCAACAAGATTATCAACACTTGCTTTTTTATCTTCAGGTGTTGCTAATCGTACGACAGGTTTTAATGGATTATTTGATTTATAACCTATACCATCTCTAAGATCAGAGATTGCTTCACCCATTTCTAATCCACGAGCTGTTTCCACAACTAAAAAATCACCATAAATAATTTTTTTATTGTTTGTTCCAAATGTATATGGTTTTTTTGAATTTTTAAATTTAATTGACACTACATATTTAAATACTATTTCTACTTCACTCATTTAATTACCTCCTGTAATTCGTAAAACATTTGATCAACGACTAAATTCAAATCAAAAGGTCGATAGATCTTACCTTGCGTTTCTAGTAATATGGTATAAATCATTGCTAAATGCATTTGATTCTTCTCTAAATAACGATTTAAATTAACGTATTTATCCTTTAATAATACACTATCAAGCAGGTAATCGTCTAGATATGTACAAAATATATTAATAAATTGAGCCAAAATGTCTTTAGCTAACTCTTTATTATTCATATAATTAGTTTGAAAACTCACTAAAACTCTTTCTAACATGAATAAATCATTATTAAATTCAGTAAACATACATAATGCATTTTGATAACTTTCACTCTCACTAACCAATAAGATCCCATTGGCATCCTTTACATAATTAGAAATCATTTTCGCATCAAATTCATCAACATTTAAACTAATTGCTTCATCAATACAACTTTGACGATCATTAGGTTTAAAATTAATTATTTGACATCGTGATGTAATAGTTGTAAGCATTTTATCTAAATTATCCACTATGAATATAGCAATCATATTTTCAGAACTTGGTTCTTCTAAAAATTTTAGTAAACTATTCCCAGCTTCAATAGTCATATTTTCTGCAGCGTTGATGATATATATTTTTTTTCCTGACTTTTCAATTCCTGTCTTATTAAACTGTTTTTGTAGATTTAATATATCGTCTTTTTTTATCGAAACATTTGTCCCATCAAAATATTTAAAGTCAGCATAACTTTGATTAGTGATTTTCGTACATGAATCACAAATACCACAAGCAAAGTCATTACTAGTTTCACAAACAAGACTTTGTGCAATATAATATGCTGTTTCTAATTTTATATTGGTTTTTGCACCACTTAACATAATTGCATGTGATAACTTATTATTTTTAAAACAATTACTTAAAACTTGATAAACAACAGGTTGTAAATCTTTTAATTTATTTTGCATTAATGATTTTCACAATTTCATCATAACATTTCGCAGTAACATTACTAATATCATTTTTCGCATCAATAACAATAATACGATCAGTATTTTCTTTGATGATTTCTTGATATCCTGCAACTACATCTAAATGAAAGTTAATTGATTCTTGATCTAAACGATCTTTACTTTCTCTTTTTTCAATGCGATTTAACCCTGTTTGAGCATCAATATCTAAATAAATTGTTTTGTCTGGCATACAATTTTCAATAGCAAATTCATTAATCTTAAGCACATCTTCAACACCAATTTTTCTACCATATCCTTGGTACGCTAAAGAACTATCTAAAAAACGATCACAAATTATTATTTGCTTTGCTTCTAATGCAGGAAAGACTTTTTCTACTAAATGTTGTCTTCTGCTTGCCGCATATAATAATGCTTCTGTCTTTTTATCCATAGCTGTATTTTTTGGATCTAATATTACATTTCTTATTTGTTCAGAAATACCGATACCACCTGGTTCTCTTGTATATATTGCATCATAACCGTTTTCAATTAACATATTAAACACGTTTTTTGATACAGTTGTCTTACCACTACCATCTGGTCCTTCAAACGTTATAAATAATCCTTTTTTCATATTTCTACCTCTTTTACACATATCTTAATTATACCATGATATATATTTTTAGAGTATTATAATCTTATATATTTTACTGTATTAATTATTTAAATAACGACAATTATATTATCAAGTAAATAAATCAAAGCAATAATTATTATTATAATAATTTTATTAATTATCTATATATATATTTCTATATATCATAGTTGACATAATATACTCTTCAATTGAAAATGATAACTATTATCTAATACTATTCAATAGTTTAAATATCACATAAAATTTTCATTTTTTTCAACATATATTCGTAACTACAGCAAATTCACTTATTTTTATTGAGTAAACAAAAAAAGATTCACTAAAGAAATTATTAGCAAATCTATTTAATTCTATTTTAGATTAAAGCGTTCTTTTAATTTATGTTTTTTTAATAAATTAATCAACGGTAACCCAATAACTGTAACAGCTATTAATTCACCTATCGCAACCTGTGTGCCAAATATAATAAATCCTTGAATAAATGTTGCAGGCGTTAATACATAAGCTAGTTCTAACCCAACAAATAATCCATTGATAATTACTGGCATAAGTAATGATAATACTGGAACATTTTTAATTTTAATATTACGTAATTGATAAGTTGAATATGCTGCAATAAGTGTTGCGACAGATCCTATTACTACATCAAAATAACCTAACATATTAATACCCATTAAGGCACCAATAAAGTTTGCCAGTACACAACCTAGTGTGACTCCGTAAATTGAATCTTTGAATAATAATGGCAATAATACTAAAGCCTCTGAAATTCTGATTTGCAATCCTCCAAAAGATAAAGGTGCAAGCGCTAATGTTGCTGCTGTATAAATAGCAGCAATCAACGCAATAAAAAGCATTTTTCTTGTTTGTTTCATTTAGTTGTCCTTTCTTGTTTTGTTTAACGTCAGATAACTGCGACTGACCTATATATATTATAATTAATTTACAATTTATTACAACATATTTTTTTTAGTGTTATACTATTTAAGGGGACTTAATATGAAATATAATTTTGATAAGAAAGTGTGTCGGGAAAGTACACATTGTACTAAATGGCATGTTTTACATAATGATCTAGATAATAAACACGCAATTCCTATGTGGATAGCTGATATGGATTTTCCTATAGCTAACTCAATTCAAAAAGCTTTAACTGATCGAATGAAATGTCCTATTTATGGTTATACAGTTGAAAATATTAATTGCAAAATAAATCTTCAATCTTGGAATAAAAAAAGATATAATTATGAATTTAACACTGATGATGTAACATTAATTTCAGGAGTACTTCCAGGATTATCAGCTGCTATTAGAATTTTTTCAAATGAGAATGATAAAGTTATGATTCTTTTACCGTCATATCAACCATTTGTGAAAAAGACATTAGCAAACAACCGTGAACCTATCTTTAGTGATATGAAAATAGTTGATGGAACATACTTAATCGATTTTGATGATCTTGAAAACAAAGTAAGTGCACAATGCAAAATATTCATACTTTGTAACCCACATAATCCTACAGGACGTGCTTTTACAATAGAAGAGTTAACACAACTTGCATTATTTTGTGAAAAACATCAATTAAAAATAATTTCTGATGAAATTCATAGTGATTTTATCATGGATAATAATAATTATAATAATTTTATCAATATTAATGAATATACTAAAAATAATACTATCTCACTTGTTTCTACAAGTAAATCTTTTAATCTTGCAGGATTAAAAATTGCAGCAGCGATAATAAAAAATAAACAAATTCAATCAAAATTTATTGACGAATCAGATAAAGTTGGTAGTACAAACGTAAACTTATTTGCACAATGCGCCTTTGAATCTGCATATGGTGATGAAGATAGTGAAGATTGGTTTAATCAATTACTTAGTTATGTAAATGAAAATCAAAATTATTGTTATGAATTTATAAAAAATAATTTACCAAATATTACTCATCATAAAGCTGAAGCAACTTATTTATTGTGGCTTGATTTTGAAAAATATAGTGATAAATTTGTTGACCTTCAAGAATTTATTCTAAATGAAGCAAATGTATACGTAACTCCAGGTATTTCTTTTGGTGATCAATATAAGAATTTTATTCGATTAAATTTAGGTTGTCCTAAAACAACTGTTATTGAAGTACTAAATAATATTAAAGATGCACTTGATAAATTATAAAACTATTATATAAAACATAATTATTATTCTAAAAACTATAAAAGAAAAACAGTAATTAATTACTGTTTTTTTATTATATTAGTATAACCACTCTTTAGCTTCAACAACTTTCATTTTTTTACCTTTGATTGTTGTTTTATTAAATCTACTTTTAATTCGATAGTGAAATTATTTTAAAGCATCTTCTACTGCTTTTTTTATAGCTTCAGAAGTAATTGTTGCGTTTGAAATACTATCAACATTTGTTGATTGATTCAAGATAATATTCTGTGGAATTTCTTTTATTGCAGCATCAGCGATATTTTCTGTTTCACTATGTTTAATAATTTGAATATCGCTAAGTTTACTATCAATTACTACTACTTCAACTTCAACTAAACCATTCATACCTTGACTTGAACCTGTATAAGTACCATCATTCAAATTTTTGTAATCTATACCTACATGTTCAGCATCATCGAAAACGAATAGATTTTCATCAAAAATATTCGGAGCGACCTTAACTTCATATTTTTCATTCATTGGTAATGTCATTACGTTTTTTCCTGTAATTCTTCCCCAAGTCACGCATCCATTCATCCCAACACCTGGTGCAATCGTTTTTCCCCACATTTGCCCAACAACTTCGCCTCCAGCATATAGGCCTGGAATTACTTCGCTGTCACTAGTTATTACTTGATTAAATTCATTAACCATGATTCCTCCACGTGAACTCAAAACTATTGGTTGTATTTTTAAAGCATAATATTTACTACCTTCAATCTTATTTTTTACTTCTACACGATTTTCTCCTGTTTTCGCAGTAAATTCTCTTCCGAATTCATCAGTTACTCCTGAATCTACTGATTCGTTATAGGTATTTACCGTCGAAACAAAATTATCAACAGGTATTTCTAATTTTTCTGCTAATTCTTCAAGTGAATCTGCTTGTATTAGTCTATTGTAATATGTACCACCTTCTTTAAAGCTATCATAAGCACCTCTAAGTGTACCTTTTGTTGCTTCAAATATTTCATCTGTAAATACTTCATACATATAACTATCTGGTTGTTCCTTGAGTGCCTCATTTCTTACTTCATCTTCCCAAGCACATTCATTTATGAATCTTTCTCCATTAATATTAACTAAAATTCCACCCGTATAATATGTACCAGTACTTCCATTTACACCAGCAGTTGTTGAACCTTCATTTATCAATCCTTTAGGATATGTCTCGATCCAAGTCATCGCTTCTTCTGTTATTCCTGCTCCTAATTCTTGCATCATATATAAACCATAACCATCATTAGCAGAAAGAGCTGCTGATATTAAATTATTAAGGTCAGTAGAGTATAGTTCAAACAAATTAGGATTAGCAGCGTATCCTCCTGTTGACATAATTACTCCATTATTAGCATTAAATTTATATGTAGTTCCATCTTTGCCCTTTGCAATAACACCATTGACTTGACCATTTTCATTTGTAGTTAACTGTTTACCTTCTACTTCAGTAAAAACTTTAATATTAGTATTTGCAACTATTTCTTTTTCAAATACTTCAATTATTGGATTTACTACTGTAGAGTCTTCTTTAGCTAAAGGAACATAAACTCTATTATAATCATATGGCATATGTCCAGGATTTATTATAGCCTTATTACCATCTTCATCCGTTTTAAATGGATATTCTTTAACTCCCATTTCATATACCCATTCCCAGGCAGCTGATGCGTTTGTAGCATAAGAGTGTACTAAATATTCAATTGGGTGACCTCCATTAAGATTTGCAAACTTCAAAATCTCCTCTTCATATCTTTCGGCACTATCTTCCATCAATCCTTGTTCATGCTGTATAGTTGTGTCTGGAGCTGAAAATTGTCCAGTCTTCATTCGCATAAATCCACCAAGCACAGTTAATTTTTCAATAATAACAACGCTTTCTGCACCATTTTCAATTGCTGTAAGAGCAGCAGACATTCCTGTACCACCTCCACCTACTATAACTACATCAGCACTTTCATTAACATCATAAACTACTCCATTGTCTGAAACTTCATCGTTTACCTCAGTCGAACAACCTGTCATAAGCGTAGCAACAAGCGCAAAAGCAACTATAACCTTTAAATTTGTAAGTATTTTTTTCATTTTCTTTCCTCCATCTAAATTATTACATTATTAATAGATTATATAAATATTATATTCAACACAACATTTGTGATATTGATAATAAAAGAGTGTAATTAATAATTTTATCTTTACAAAGTGTCATTTAATGCTATTATTTAAATAATGAAAGTATATTTATAGGAATTAAAATGAAAAAATACACACGCCTCGATGATTATGAAGTAATTAGTGATTTTTCCAGTGAATATTTTAAAAAATTAAATTTCGATTTTGCATATTTCACGAATTGGCCTAACCAATCAAATAAATATTTAAATAACATAATAACACCTTATGTAAAAATCGTCATGATTACTTCTGGTGGTTGTTGTTTTAGTTTTAAAGAAAATGAATATACAGCATTAAAAAACTCAATAATTATTATTCCTCCATTTACAATGCATAGCGCTAAGTCTTTTGATAATACTGATAGTTTTGAAATTTTTTTTAGTGTTAGCAATGCTTTTGATGAGGAGCAATTTTTTAAAAATTTTAGAATAACAAAAATTCGTTTCTATCCAGATATAATTGATGATTATCTTATGTCTTTATTAAACTATACATATAATATATGTTCTAATAAAAAATATGGTAGTAGCATTCATTTAGATTATATAATAAATACATTACTACTGGATTACATTTCTGCTGATTTTAAGTTTCTTTTAAAAGATTCTACTAAATCTAGTGAACAACTAATTATCGATAAAACAATCTTATTTTTAGAGAATAATATTTCTAAACATATAAATGTTAAAGACATAGCTAATCATTTAAATATATCTAAAAGTTATCTTTATAGATGTATTAAAAATATAGTAGATTGTAGTCCCTCTCAATTTATTATACGTTTTAAAATGATTAAAGCTACGCAATTATTAAAAGATCTTAACTTATCCATATCTGAAATATCAGATTTACTAGGGTTTTCTTCCGTTTTTTACTTTAGTAGTCAGTTTAAAAAATTTCACAACCTTTCACCCACTTATTATCGTGATAATCTAAAACAATTGAAAGCAATAACATAATATAATTTTCATATCGCCTAGTTTTCCACTTATTAAAAAACATATAATATTGTTTTTTTCTTAAATATCATTGTATTTTCTTACTATCCGTATAGTAGTAAAAACAAACAATCAGTTATATTAATTGAAAATTACCTACAACAATGATTTACCTTAGTTCGGAAACATCACCTACTTCTTTAAATTTTTGTGATCATATTCAATTAGTTTCTCATGGTTATTCTATTTTAAAACCCAACTCCAAAAATTCTTAGTATTGATATTTAGTTCTATCAATATTATACCTAGGATATTACACCATTCTGATAATCAATTACAGTTTGTATTTTTTATTCAGTTGTAAATATTCTTTTTCCTCCCATAGAAAAAGACCCTCATTTTAATATTCACATTTTTATTTATTTGCTGTGTCTACTGTGGGGATATCATGTAAATTAAATGAAGTACTATTAAATACTTCTTCTAGAAAATTATGCCTAATTCATATAATGATTTACAATCGCATTTGATTAACAAATAAAATAAAAACAGTAATTTTAAAATTACTGTTTTTTTATTATATTAGTATAACCACTCTTTAGCTTCAACAACTTTCATTTTTTTACCTTTGATTGTTGTTGTATTTAAGAATTTTCTAACCATATTACCTTTATTATTTAAAATATCTACATATGAAACAGAATCAAGTATTGTAATAATACCAACATCTTCCATTTTCACAGTTTCAAGTTGAAGAATTGCTCCTACAATATCACTTTTTCTTAATTTCTTTTGTTTACCAGAATTAATGTATAGTTTCATTATTTCTTGTTTTAAACCATTGTCTTTTAAGATTTTTTCACTTAAACTAGCTTTTAAGAATACAGACTTCACAACTTCAATACTTGTATATTTACCTAATCTTAATAAGCTTTTTTCTTCGATTTTATCATTGATTAATTCTTCAATTTCTCCAAGTATTCGCTTATCAAATTTAGTTAGTAAAGAAATTCCTTTACCTTCAGATTCAACACGAGCACTTCTTCCAAGACGGTGAATATAAGTTTCTTTTTCATTAGGCATATCAAAGTTAACTACTAAATCAACTTTTTCAATATCAATTCCTCTAGATGCAACATCTGTCGCAATTAAAAATCTGAATTTTCCTTTTTTGAAGTTTCTCATAGTTTTTAAACGATCATCTTGTTCCATACCACCATGAATTTCATCAACTGATATTTCCATATCTTCAAGATAATCATGTACTTCATCGACCATAATTTGAGTATTACAAAAGATAATACCTGTTTCAGGTTTATTTTCCATCAATATTCTAACTAAGACTTTTTTCTTATCAGCTTCTTCAACACGATAATAATATTGATTAATACGGTTTGTCATTTCTTCTGATTGCATTTCAATAATAACCGGCTTTTTTTGGTAACGTCTAGCTAATTCAACGATTTGAATTGGCATAGTAGCACTAAATAATAGTGTTGTTTTTTGTTTATTAGCCATTTTTAAGATTGTATCAACATCAGGTAAAAATCCCATATTAAGCATTTCATCTGCTTCATCTAAAACAAAATATTTAATTTTACTAATATCAATTGTATTACGTTTAAGGTGATCAAGTACACGACCAGGTGTTCCTACAATGATATGTGTCTTTTGTTTTAAATCAGTGATTTGCTTAGAAATTGGTTGTTTCCCAATTAATGCTGCAACCTTTAATCTTTTATAAACTGAAATATTAGATATTTCATTTTTAATTTGTAATGCTAATTCTCTTGTTGGTGTTAAAATCATTGCAACTGCATCGTTTTCATTCCAATCAATCAACTGACATAAAGGAATACCAAATGATGCTGTTTTCCCTGTTCCTGTTTGTGATTTAACTGTAACATTTTTCTCCTGTAAAAGAAGTGGTATTACTTTATCTTGTACTTCAAGTGGCTTATCATAATTTAACTTGTGTAGTGCCTTAATAAGGTTCTCATCAAGATTATAGTCTTCCCATTTTTTATTTATATTTTCCATATTATTCCCATCTAAGTAGCATTATAACTACTTTATCTTGTTTATAATAACACGAAATATTAAAAAAGCAATTTAATTCACTAATTAATCCACTATTTCGCTTTAAACTCTTACCTTTATACTTTTATAGTTGCTAATTATTTTTTAATATATTTTCATCAATAAACTTTGCAATTCCGTCATTATTATTGTCATCAGTTATAGTATAGGCTATGTTTTTTACACTATCCATACCATTTTTCATTGCAACACTGTATTTCACAGCTTCAAACATTGATAAATCATTTTCACCATCACCAAATACTACTATTTCATCAAGTGCGATATTATTTTCAATTGCTAGTTTTTTGATTGCATTACCCTTTGATATACATTTAGGTGTGCATTCAATCCACATTGGTGAAGTACGAGCAAAATTATATTTATGGCCCAAAGTTTTAACACAATGATCATAAACATCAATTAGTTTTTCTGCTGCATTAGTAATACATATTTTATTTACAACACAATTAATTTCACTATAACTATTGATATAATTGATATGATCATATCCTCTTCTTTGATCAACTATCATTTTAAATGTTCCAGCTGTCATTGGTACATCATCTGCAATATTGTTATCAATACGATATTGTTTTTTTATTTGTAATAGTGAATCCGGTATATAATCATATATTGTATCATCTAATACTGCCATTATTTCCACTTCATAATCATCGAGCATTTCATAAACTTCTTTGATTTCATCAAGTTGTAATTGTTGAACTATTGTATTGATACCTTTTGATACATCATAAAGGGCTGCACCATTTACCCCTATAAAATAACCATTGTATTTATCCATTTCAAGCTTTTTTCCATAATCAATTAAAGTACGATAACTTCTACCTGAAGCAAGAACTAACATTATGCCTTGCTTTTGTGCTTGAATTAATGAAGACAGTGTCAAACTTGTAATTTCTTGATCAGTATTAAGCATTGTTCCATCCATGTCACTTACAATCATTTTAATATTCATATAAACACTCCTAATTTATCCAGCCATATTTAATACATGCATTATATACACCATCATCTTCAATATTATCAGTTACATAATCAGCTACATTCTTTACTTCATTACAACCATTGCCCATTGCAACACCAACTTTAGCCGCTTGAATCATTGGAACATCATTATATC
>CAMQTJ010000007.1 GCA_947037125.1 uncultured Holdemania sp. | reverse complement strand
TTTAACTGAGGATGAAGTTAGTGCTCTTTTAAAAGTTAAACCACAATAAAAGACATCTTAATTGATATCTTTTTTAATATAATGTGTAATTAAAATGTTGATCTAAACTTTATTATAAATATCAGATTGATATATTATTTTATTACTACAATATATGATAATTAATATAATTGTAATGAATATGCTATAATAAATAAATTAATATACTTAGAAATAATATGGAGGTCTTAATGAAAAAATTATTAATTGCTACAAGAAATAAATCTAAATTAGAACACATTAAAATGATGCTACAAGGATTAGATATACAAATATATTATTTAGATGATTTAGGAATTACTCATAATGCTAACGAAGATGGAAATAGTGTTTATGAAAATGCGAAACAAAAAGCCCAAGAATATTATGATATAGCACAAATACCTACATTTTCAATTGATTCGGGGCTATATTTTACAAATTTTGCAATGGATGATCCAATACAACCAAAAGCTCATGTAAGAAGAGTAAATAATAAAGAATTAAGTGATGAAGAAATGATTGATTATTATAGTAATTTAGCGAAAGAAAATGGTGGTTTTATAGAAGCATATTATGAAGACGTTAATTATTTGATTGATGAAAATAATAAAGGATATGCTTTATTTGTGAATCAAAAGGGCAATGATTTTAGAACATTTATGATGATAGATAAACCATCAAGTAAGCGTAATGTTGGTTGGCCATTAGATTCTTTAGCTTATGATTTTAATTTAGGTAAATATCGCATTGATATAACAAAAGATGATTTATCAATAGAAATGTTAGCTGAACAAAATGCTAGAAAAGACAAAGGAATTAAAAGATTAAGAGAATTTATTATTGAAAATCTTGGTTTATAAAATAGATTAATTATTAAAGATTCAAAACAATAACACCATAAAAAAACTTGTAGAATTTATCTACAAGTTTTTTATTTATTTATTTAGCAGCATTAATTCCAGCTGTACGACCAAATCTAACTGCTCCACCAATTGCCATACCACAGCAAGGGTATTCAGTTCCAAATAATCCTGTGAATGCAACTTCACCAGCAGCATATAAACCATTGATTACTTCGTTTGAATTGTTTAATACTTGTGCATTAACATCAGTTACTAAACCACCAAATGTTACAGTTACTGATGGTTGTAATTTAAGTGCATATAATGTACCTTCAAGCTTGTTCATGTGTTCTGATGGTTTACCAAAATCATCATCAGATCCTTTATCGCATAATTCATTGTATCTTGTAATTGTTTCATTTAAACTAGCAGCATCAACACCCATTAATATAGCAAGTTCTTCAACTGATTCAGCTTTTAGTGTTGAATCTAAAGTTGTAGCATATTGAACAGTAGGGTATGGATCATTTGCACTTGCAATATAATATCCACCATTACTATTATTTTCAATTAAACCCTCAGCAACATGATATTGATAAGTAAATTCATTAACAACACGTTGACCATCATTTGTAACGATTAATCCAGCTTCTTCATTGATTCCAACACCTGAATAAAAGTCTAAGAATACAGTTTGTGTACCTGGAGCATCAAAGATTTGAGCATCTACAGCTTCACCCATAACAAGACCATCACCAACATTTCCAGCAGGAACTGAAGTTACATAGTTTGCAGAGTTTGTATATCTTGCCATCATTTCACGATTACTAGCATAACCACCTGTTGCCATGATAACTGATTTTGCATTAACAGTGATTGCTTGACCATCTTTTGTAGTTGCTTTAACTCCAACTACATCACCATCCTCGTTTGTGATTAATTCATTAGCTGTTGCGTGATAAATAATTTCACCATCAGCATTTGTATATGTATCTGTTAAAGGTACTGTGATTTGACCACCATGTCCTGATGTCATTCCACCGCCACCAAGGGTATTGTGTACACGATTTGGAGTAAGTGATGAGTGAATAGGCTCTACATCTTTAATTTTTACTCCTAGTTGCTCTAGCCATTGTAAATCAGTTAATGCATTTGCAGTGAATTCTGTTAATAGGTCTTGATTAATTAAAACCCCACCAATATCACTTAAGTATTCATGCATATCATCACTATTGTCTTCAATTCCTTGATCTTGTTGCCAAGTAGAACCTGCCGCTAATAGTTTACCACCAGATCTTGCAGTAGCACCACCTGTAACACCTTGTTTTTCTAAAATAACAACATTTGCTCCTGCATTTTGTGCTTCAATAGCAGCTGATAATCCTGCAGCTCCTGCACCAATTACAACAACATCTGTATCGATTACGCGTTCGTCTTTAACTTCAGTACTATCTTCATTCGCAACTTTTAATGCAGCTACATCAACATTCGCTGATTCTAATGCATTAGTTACCGCAAGTACAACAGAATTTGCTGTAATTGTAGCACCAGTTATTGTATCGATAGCTAAAGATTGTGTTTCTACAATTTGTGTAGGAACAGATTCAATAGGTGTAGTAGCTAAACCATAACCAATACCATAAGTTTCAGTGTGGCTTAAAACTTTAATGTCAGTAATAGCTGTTTCACTTAATGTAACTTCAACATTAAGTTCACCTTGGTTATGACCTGTAGCTGTGCCTGTGTAAACTCCAGCTGTATAAGATGGTGTTACTGATTCTTCTTTTTTTTCACTACTTGTACATCCTGTTGTACTAATTGCCATAAGTAGGCAAAGTACTAATAATACGGTTTTCTTCATTTTTCCTCCTAATTCACTTAAAAGTGAACGTGTTCATAATTATATTATAACATATGTTATTTATTTTACAATATCATATTAATAATAAATTAACTTACGCCATTTAAACAACAATCTAATAAATATATTAATATTTATCAAACAGATGTTATAATAGCAAGGGGTGATTAGATGTTAGGTACAATTGTGAATGTGACAGCAATTATTATAGGTACAATTATAGGATGTTGCATCAAGAATTTTATGTGTGAAAAATATGAAAAAGCAGTATTTGATGTTTTAGGTTTGTGTGCAATGGGGATAGGTATTAATTCAATAGTGACTAATATGAATAATAGTGAGTATCATGTGCTATTCATTATTTCCTTAGCTGTAGGGAGTCTTATAGGGACGTATTTTGATATTGATGAAAAGGTTAAGCGTTTAAGTAATAAAACAGAAAAAAATTCAATAGATCCTTTAGTAAATGCAGTTTTACTTTTTTGTATTGGTACACTTGCAATATTAGGACCAATTGAAGCAGCATTAAATAATAATTATACTTTGTTATTTACTAATGCAAGTCTTGATTTTGTATCATCAATTGCCTTTGCAGCAGTTTCTGGGCCAATAATTATTGTTGCAGCAGTAATTTTATTTTGTACGCAAGGATCTATATATTTACTTGCAGGTTTTCTAGCTCCTTTATTAAGTGTTAGTGCAATGTGTGAATTATCAATTGTAGGTGGATTTTTAATCTTAACTTCAGGTTTTAATATTTTAAATATCAAGAAGTTTAAAACATTAAATATGTTACCAGCGCTTGTAGTGTCAATTGTTTTAACAACTTTATTAGCTTATTTGTTTTAGAATAAATTCATAATTGATATAATATATTTATACTTTTCAAACTTAATTAGCTAAGTATACAATATTTTATTTATTAACTAACTATAAAAATAGTACAACAATATTAAATATACAATACCAAATTATCGGTATTGTTTTTATTATTATGTAAATAAATTATTAGTATTATATTAAATCAAGAAATCAATATTTAAATTATCATAAGCTTATTAAAATAATAACGTAGTCTTACAAGTTTGTAAGATTGTAATCTATTTTGTAAGGTTAAGTTATGGTTGTTATAACATGATTTATATATAATTAAGATATAAATAATATTCATGTCTATAAATTAATAATGAAAAAAATTAAAGGAAAGGTATAATAGTATTTAGTTGTTTAACTTATAGAATAGTTGGTTTATTGTTTAAATATCAAAAATTATAATAACTATAATATTTTGATAATGAATTATGGAGGGGTTTAGATGAAAAATAAAATATGGTTAAAGTTATATTATTATGCACTATCAATATATGCAATATTTAGTACTTCTTTTCTTTATAATCAATTTCTAATAATTATAAATGAAAATATAACACAACGTTCATCGTTGGTTAAAATGGAGCCATCGCTATTAACTGATTTTTTATATCTAATTAAAGATAATAATACAATGATTTTTATCTTTGGTATTGTATTAATATCAATATTATCTAATTTATTTTATATTGCGGAATTTTTGGTGTTTTCTACAAGAGAAGAAATAAAAATCAAAAGAATCGTAGGTTATACATATACAGATGTCATTAAAGATTATTATCTTAAGTTTATATCTGAATTTTTAATATCAATTAGTGCTGCTTGTTTAACATGTATTCCTATTTTGTATTATCAAGATAAACCTATAATAATACCAATATTGATAGCTTTTATAAGCATATTTATTCTATTAAGCATATTAATAATCAGTATTTTAGTGTATTGTATGAATAAATATAAAAATGGTAAAGTTTTTGGCTTTAAATATGCAAAAAAAATGATTGTAGTACTGCAATTTTCAACGTCTTTAATACTTGTTTTTGTTGGAATAACTATGTTTTTTGATGTAAATCAAGAAATATCACCGTATAAAAATTATGCTGAACTAGAAAATGCTTGGCTATTAAGAGATGATAATACTGGTGAACAATTTTATGAAATCAGTAAAAATCCTGAAAAATATCATACAAATTTACTAGGGAAAATTGAAAATATATACAAAAATTATTTTGATAATATGATTGTTTATTATCCAAGTGGAATTAGAAATAAAGATATTGGAAGTGTAGTCCATCTAAGTGAAAAAGCATGGGAATTAAATAATATCGATATGAAAATGTTTGAGCCGTATTTAGATTCAAATTATGTGCCAATTGTTTTAAATGGTGGTTTTTATGGCACATATCAAGTTGGTGATATTATCGAAAATGGTGAATTTGATTATGTTGTTGCTAAAGTATTAAAAGATGATGAAATTATGAAAGTTTTAGGTCCAATTGATAATGGAGAACATACTTCAGAAAGTGAAAATTTCGCATTGTTTAATAATCAATTTATTTCAAGAGAACTATATTATGGTAATACTAATTTTTTACACAATCTTTTCTTTTACGACACAAGTGCTGAAATAATGCAGGATATCAATGATTATATAGACCAACCTAATCTAAAATATACTTATGAGTCTATTAAAGATATTCAACAAAATAATTATGATAGTAAAATGGATATGTTATCAGCCTATTTTATGGCAGGATTCATTAATCTTGTCTTCAGTCTAATGGGATTAGTATTTGTTACTTATGTTGATATTAATAGTAGGGAAACAGAATTTTCAATTATGAAAGTTGTTGGTTATACAAATAAATATATTAGTGCTAAATATCTTAGTTCAATAATAATGATACTTATATCATCATTTCTAATAGCTATGATAATAACCTATTACACTTTAAGATTATCAATGCTAGTTACAATAATTGTTATTATAATTGTTTTAATAGTGTTGGGTGTGATTTCATATAATTCAATCAAGTTCATCAAAGACATAAAAGTCGTAGAAATAATTGGAGGAGAAAATGTCTAAATTATTATATAAAGTAAATAACCTAACAAAAATATTTGGAAAAGATCAAAACTGTGTTACTGCATTAAAATCGGTTGATTTAGAAATATTTGAAGGTGATTTTATTGCAATTACAGGATTGTCGGGTTCAGGAAAGACAACCTTTTTAAATATACTTGCAGGCCTAATTCCTGCAACAGATGGACAAGTATTACTTGATAATGAAAATATTTTGAATTGGAATGACAAACAATTATCTGATTACAGAAATTTATCTTTAGGGTATGTAATGCAAAACTTTGGTTTAATAAATACACTAAACGTGTTAAATAATGTTTTACTTCCAATTAAAAAAAATAAAAGAAAATATAAAAATATCGCAATAGAAAAACTATCAATACTCAAAATTGATAGTAAAACAAAAGCATTGCCATATCAATTATCAGGTGGACAAAAACAAAGAGTCGCAATTGCTAGAGCTTTAATAAATAATCCTAAGGTAATTTTTGCGGATGAACCAACAGGGGCACTTGATAGTGAAAACTCTCAAAATATAATTGATATACTAAAGCAAATTAATGATAATGGGACAACAATTATCTTGGTAACTCATGAAGAATCTATTGCAAGACAATGTAAAAAAATCATAAAATTTCACGATGGAAAAATAGTTGATATAAAAATAATGTAATAATAAAAAATCAAAATATGAATTACAAATTTACTAATGAAACATGTTCTTATAATGCATATTAAAAATAAGAGAATTAATCTCTTATTTTTTCGTGTAAATTTCTTCAATAGACATAGGGTCAGCTTGACCATGAGAAATACGTACTTTGGTTATATCAGTATCATAAAAAACTATTTCATCGCCTGTGACATAAAAATTTTGTATTTCAATTCCAACAGGGTATATAGTCAGTGAATATCCTTGGTTATATTGATCTCTAACACCCATTTGGTAAATACCTTTATAAAAATTAATATCTGTATCATTAACTAATTCATTAGCTTGTAATCCTTCATCATCAATTGTGATTACCTCGTTATTTACATTAATATAATCACCAGCAATTGTAGAAAAATCACCATTCATAAAATCTTCGTTAGGGATAATATCATCAATGCTTGGAATAATTGTTGGAACAATAGAATTTTTGGGTGAATTATCATTATTTTGTATAGAACATCCATTACATAGCATTAAAACAAATAAAACTATAATTATTTTCTTCATAAAAACTCCTTTTAATATTTTAATTGTAGCATAGTAAAAAATACTGCGCAATCAAATGAGCTTAAGTGTACTAAATTTGGGATTAAGTGTAGTATATGTATCATTTATATGTTTCATTTTAATAGTATATAATTATTTTATTATGAGATGTATATAATAATATTTTTATTTATTTAAATAATTTTTAGTAAAAGATTTAAAGTAGTTTGGAATATAAAATTAAAAGAAAAAATTAGTAAATTATGCCTGAATAATAAATGATGTTAGAATTGTATTTATAGTTAAACTGTGATAGATTAATAGGTGGATGGTGAAGACATATGAAATTAGAAATTATAAATGTACCACTTAATTATGGTTGTCAAAATTGGGGTACTGCGAAATGTTATGAATATCTAAAAGCAAATGGATTAATTGAATTATTAGATAAGTGTAAATATGAATATGTTTTAAATGAAAATATTAAACAAGTTGATATTTATGATCAAAATAATTTAATTATTGATGGTTGTAAATATAAAAATGAAATAATTGATACATGTAATTTATTAGCACAAAATATTACTAATAGTTATGAAAATAATAATTTTCCAATAATTATTGGTGGTGATCATTCTTTAGCGATGGGAAGTATTGCAGCCTTTACAAAACAATATCCAAATCAACATTCATTAATATGGGTGGATGCTCATACTGATATCAATACGGAAAAAACATCGGATTCAAAAAATGTTCATGGAATGCCTATTGCGGCAAGTCTTGGGATATGTGCAAGTAATATTAATGATGTTTATTATACAGGTAAAAAAATCAAAGGGGACGATGTCCACATATTTGGTGCTAGAAGTATTGATGAGGGTGAATATATAAATATTGCACTTAATAACGTTAATTTATATAGTGATGCAATCATTAAGCAAACAAGTCTTATTGCTCAATTAGATACATTGATTAAAAATAATCGTGATAAAAAAGTACATTTAAGTTTTGATGTAGATGTTATTGATTGTGATGTTTTTTATGCAACGGGAACTTGCGAAACTGCTGGAATGAGTGTTAGAGATGTTAAGTATATATTAAAGCGATTAATAACAGAATTAAATATTGTTTCAATGGATATAGTTGAATATAGTCCTATCCTTGATAAGGATCAAAATAATCTTAAAATTGTATTAGATATTATACAGATGATATTAGAAAACTTAAAAATTACAAATAATGAGAATTAAAATTATTTGTAATAATTAAGTTTTTTTGTTATGCTTAATTAAGAAATGAGGTATATTATGAAAAATATAAGAATTAGTGAAATTATAAATTTATTAAAAATGCATAATTTACTTGTTAAAGAAGTTGAAAGTGACTTAGTTATTAAGAATGTATCAATTAATTCGCAAGAAATATTAAGTGATACATTGTTTATATGTAAAGGTTTTAATTTTAAGAAGCAATACCTATTAGATGCTATTGATGGTGGAGCTATTGCTTACATAAGCGAGGTTGATTTACAAGTTGATATACAATGTATTATTGTAAGTGATTCACGTATTGCAATGGCAGTAGTATATGCTTATTATTATGATTATCCGCATAAACAATTATTTACAACAGCGATTACAGGAACTAAAGGTAAAACAAGTACATCATATTTTTTAAAAAGTATTTTAGATAAGTATGAAAATAGTAAAACAGGTATTTTATCAACGGTTGAAATGTATACAGGTGATGAAATGCAAGTAGCTCATTTAACGACACCTGAAGCTAATGAACTGTATTCTCGTTTTGAAATGTGTGTAAATAATGATATTAATTATTTAACAATGGAAGTTTCTAGTCAAGCTTATAAACTTAATCGTGTTTATGGTATTCGTTTTGATATTGGAGTCTTTTTAAATATTGATTTGGATCATATTGGTGCTTTTGAACATAGGGATTATGATGATTATTTTAATTGTAAATTACAATTAATGAAAAATTGTAAGACAGCAATTATTTACCAAGATAGCAAAGATTTTGATATTATTTACCAAACCGCTAAAAATTATGCTGATAAAGTAATTGTCTTTGGTCACAATGATAGTTGTGATTATTATTGTACGAATATTACTAAGTTAGAATTAGGATATAAATTTAATGTTATAGGTCCTGATGGATGTAATGATTATGCAATTAATAATGAAGGACGTTTTAATATTGTGAATGCAATGTGTTCTATTATTTGTGCTAAGCAAATTAATGTTGATGAAGACAGTATTAAACAGGGAATTAAACATTTAACAATTCAAGGTCGTATGAATTCTTTTAAATTAAATGAAAGTTTAATTGTTGTTGACTATGCTCACAATAATTTAAGTTTTAAGCAATTATTTGAATCTTTTAATTTTGATTATAGTGATTATAAAATTACTGTAATAACAGGTGCACCTGGTGATAAAGCATTTCAAAGACGCAGTGATATTGCGACATTATGTAGTGAATATGCTGATAAAATTATTTATACAACTGAAGATCCAGGATTTGAAGATCCATCTTTAATTTGTATTGAAATGTTAGAATATACAGCAAATAAACAAAAAGTTATAATTGAAATAGATCGAGAAAAAGCAATATTGGATCAATTAAATCAAATTGATGGAAAACAAATATTAATTGTTGCTGGAAAAGGTGAAGAAGTTTACCAAAAAGTTTGTGGCAAATTTGTAGAAATAAATTCAGATTTTCAAATTGTAAGTGATTTTGTTGGAAGTAAAAAAAAGGAGAATTAAAATGGGTAGGAAAATAGTTATTTGGTTATTAGTTTTATTTTTATTATTTACATCTTTAGGTGGTTTGATTGCAATGCTTTTAAGTATTTAAGGTATAAAGTAACTGTATTATTGATAATTCAATTATGGGGGATTAATATGCTTAAAAAAATATCGTTGTCATTTTTAATGATTTTTATGTTATTTACATCTTTTGGGGGTGCTTTTATAAGTGTACGTGCCAAAGATAGTGATTATCAGATTTATGATTTTAGTGAAGACAAATACATTACAAGTTTTAATTCATTAAAACAAGCTAATGAATTTTATGATGATAATACAGAAAAATATTTAAACTTAGGAATTAAATTAAATGATGATATTTTTAAAATTGAGTATGGTATTGGGAATTTTAAAAGTGATGATTGCACAGTAAATATAGATTATTATAATTCTGATACTAAAAGTGCAGGGTATACTAATGCATGTTATGGATTAGATGCTGCTTATATTGAAACTACTGATAAAAGTCGCGTTAATTTTTTATTGGCAGGGGCTAATGGTTATGCAAATTTAGGTGATGTTGAAATTGTTGAATATAAAAATGATGGTAATGATTTATTATCATATTTTTATATTGAAGATGAATATTTATATCATAAAATATATACAGCTACAGGATCTAATAATATAAGAATTGATTTTAATAATTATGACTATTTTGATGAAGATATAAAATATTATAGCTATGACAATCATTATTTTTATGATGATTATTACTTATTGATTGATGATTTAAGAAATGAAACTCATGATAATGCTGTTAATAGTGATGATTGTTATTTTAACTATTATTTATATTTACCTAATCGTAGTTATACTAATTATACAACTATTGATTTAGAAAGTTATTTTTATGATTATTTAAAAATAGATAAAAGTATCAATAAATATAGTGATCAAGATAAAAATTCAGTTAATGATTATTATAATATGTCACAATATTACAATAAGTTAAATGATTTTATGGTGTATCAAAATGAATATGGTGCAAATGCAATGTTGATGCTTGTTATATCGATGAATGAAACAGCTTATGGAAAAAGTGCTTTAAGTTATAATCGCAATAATTTATTTGGTCATGCTGCTTATGATAGTGATGTTGAAAAAAATGCTAAGCGATATCTTGATGTAAGTTCTAGTATTGCATCTCATGCTAAAAACTACATATCTAATAGTTATAGCAACCAAGATAAATATATGTATCATGGATCATTTTTAGGTGATAAGGGAAGTGGAATGAATGTAAGCTATGCCTCAGATCCTTATTGGTCAATAAAGGCGGCAGCATTTTATTTTCGCTTTGATGAAAAAAATGGTTTGAAAGATAAAGATTTTTATTCTTTCGCAATTACATCACAATTAGTTGATGTTTATAGTGATGTAATACTTGAAGAATTATTATATACTTATCAGCAGCCAAACATGTCTTATATTATCTTAGAGCAAATTGGTGATGTAATAAAAGTGCAATTGGATACTAACTTTAGTGAAGAATTAAACTATGATATTACTAAAAATATTGGTTATATAAAGCTTTCGCAAATTGATAATCTAATTAATAATGGTAATATTATCAATTATCAAAATATTACTTATGATGCATTAGATGGTAGTTTTAAAAATAATGAAACAATTAAACATTTAAATCAAAATAGTGATGATGCTATTTGTGAAATACCAATAAAACAAGGTTTTGTCTTTGATAAATGGATTAAAAGCGATATTGGGTATAGTGCAAGTTATTTAAAAGTTGTTGATTATAAATTAATTAATATGGATAATATTATTTTAGAAATTAATGAAAAGTTTGATTTAAGTAATATGTATTTAGAATTTACATTAGAAGATGAATCAAAACATAAATTACCAATTAATACTTCAATGATATCTAATTTTGATATTAGTGTTGCAAATGATTATCAAGGATCGGTACAATATCAAGGTATTAGTGATTCATTTGATATAAATATTTCTGATGATTTAGATACTTTACGTAATCAAATGAGTGATGATATTGAAAATATACTTTTAACTTATGAGAATGTGTTAGAATTTGATGATGAAGCATTAAATGAATTATTAACTTTAAAACAGACAATCATGGATAATTTTTCACCATATCTTAAAATTGATACAATTATTAAAATGGATAAAATTTATCAAAATGCCTTTGGAAGTAATTTTTCAACTATTATGAATGATGAATCAATATCAATTTCTGGAATTAATTTTAGTGTTGATTATAAAAGGGCAATTGATAAAGTAATATTTAAAGATACATTATTTATTAATAAAAATGAAATTGACGATTCTAATAAACAATTATTTGAAGGTTTAATTAATTACAACAATCTAAAGGAAGTTGAATATTTTAATTTGGAATTACTAAGAAATAGCTTTATTAATAATAGTTTTAATCATTTTGTGGTAAGTGTAAAAGTTGATAACTTGGATCCTAATTTAAAATATGTGGTTTACGGTATAGATGATGGTGATATTATTAAATATAGTAGTCAACAAGGTGAAAATACTATCAGTTTTAAAGCTAATAGTTTTACTGATTATGGTATCTTTGCTTATGAAAGTAATAATGTTTATATCAGTGATGATGTTATTGGTAATATAAGTATAGAAAATAATGGTTTTGATTATACGATTGTAATTAAAATAGTTGCTTCGATTATTGTATTCTTAATATTAGTAATATTTATTTTATTAATAATCAAAAGAAAAAGGGGAAAGCATGCGAGTAATAAAAATAGGAATAGAAAACATAAAGTTTAATTATACAAGTTATAGTGAAGATTTATTTAATAGTGTAAAACGTGTTGGGAATAGTATCCCAATAAGAGTAAATAAAATTGATGCTGATTTATATGAAGTACTTGATGGTCATAAAAGATGTAGTATCATTAAAGATTTAAATACTGCAAATATTGCAAGTGTAATGATTGTTAACGATCATAGTTGTGCAGGTTCTGGTAATTGGAGTAGTAAAAATACACATTAAAACATTTATAAATTAAGTTGTTATCATTTGATAATGACTTTTTTTGTTCTATTTAAATTATTAAGATAATAGAATAAAGTGTGGTGATGAAAATGAGAAAAATTGTGATTTTACTATTTGTTTTATCAATAAGTTTTACAAGTGTTAGTGCGAGTAATTATATCGTAATGACAGATGATAATCGTATTTTAGAAAGTAGCGGGAGTGAAGAAATACGAAGTATTGCATCAATTACGAAAATAATGACAGCCATTATTGCACTTGAGTATGGAGATTTTAGCGATGTTTGGTATGTAGGTGATGAAGTAAATACAGCTAGTGGTAAAATGATTTACTTAAAAGAAGATCAATTAGTATCGATGGGTACATTACTTTATGGATTAATGCTTGAAAGTGGCAATGATGCAAGTTTAGTAATTGGTGCAAGAGTCGGTGGAACTGTTGAAAAATTTGTGGAAATGATGAATGAAAAAGCCAAAGAAATTGGAATGGTTAATACAGAATTTAATAATCCTAATGGTATGGATGTTGTTGAAGCTGGTAACTATTCAACTTGTGTTGATTTAGCTATTTTAATGAATTATGCCCTTCAAAATGAAATGTTTTGTGAAATTATAAAAACTAAGGAATTTAAAAGTGATTGGGGAACTACCTTTCATAATTCTAATAAGTTGTTGAACAGTTTTCCTTTATGTATTGGTGGTAAAACAGGATTTACTAATAAGGCAGGATCAAGTCTTTTAACATCAGCTAAAAGTGAAGATTTAACATTGACCATTGTAACCTTAAATATGGGTGAACGCTACGAATTTCAACAAGAAAAGTACACTCAATATTTTAATGAATTTCAAAAGATAACGCTATTAGATAAACAAGAATTTATAATTGATGATTACAAAATAGTAATTGATGAACCGTTTCAAGTAGTAGGTAATGATCAAGAACTGCAAAAAGCAGAGATATTTGCAAAATTAGATAAAGAAAATAATGAATATGTTGTCCAATATAAATATGAAGATTATATTGTGAGTAAAGTATATAAAGCTGTTAAAGAAAAAAAATATTGTTTATTTGGTTTTTGTCTATGAATAAAATTTGGAGTGTTTTAGTTATTATCGCAATTATTTTTGGTCTTATAAATAATCGAATTGTGGAAATTAATAATGTAATTATTAACGTAGGTGAGGATACCTTAAATTTTGTTATACCAATTATTGTTACTACATCATTTTGGGCGGGTATTTTAAATGTAGCAAGACACAATGGTGTATTAGCATTTTTACAAAAATGTTTAAATCCATTATTAAAATTTTTGTTTCCTGATTTAAAAGACGAAGATGAAATACTTCAATATATAGCTGCAAATGTTGTAATTAACATGTTTGGTCTAGGATTTGCTGCAACACCAAGTGGACTTAAAGCTATGAAGTTAATGCAAGAAAAAAATTTAAATAAAGATACAGCAACAAGATCGATGGTCACTTTTCTAGTTTTAAATACAGCAGGTGTTACATTAGTCGCTACAAATATTATTGCACTTCGTAATAAATATGGTTCAGTTGATGCTACATCATTTATACCACTGGCAATTATAGCCACATTTTGTGCCTCAATTGCCGGTTTAACATTAGATAGGTGGTGGAATTATCGAAAGTCTAAGTAGTTATATTCTACCAATATTAATTCTAATTATATTTTTAACTTCATTTTTTAAGAAAAGTAATGCCTTTGATTTATTTATTGAAGGAGCAGTTGAAGGGATTAGTTTATTTGTTTCGATATTCACTAGTCTTTTAGCAATGATATTTATTGTAAACTTACTTAAAGAAGTACAATTATTTGAAATATTTTCTGGTATTTTAGCTCCATTATCTAAAGACATTCCTGATGCAATTGTACCAATGTGCATGTTTAGACCAATTTCAGGTGGTGCTTCCATGGCTATTATGGTTGATTTATTTAAGGTGTATGGACCTGATTCATTAAGTGGATTAATGGGCAGTGTAATTCAGGGATCAACTGATACAACATTTTATGTATTAACTTTATATTTTTCTTCAGTTGGAATTAAAAAAATAAAAAATGCAATTCCTATAGGATTATTTGCGGATTTTGTAGGCATAAGTGTTGGCATATTGCTAACTATTATATTTTTTAAATAATAAGCATTAAAAATTTTTAATGTTTTGAAAGCTTTCATAATTAATAAGTTCGAGTAAATCGATACAGTAGTTATATCAATGCTTAAAATTTAGTCCTATAAAGATATTATAGTTTACACTATAATATCTTTTGCTATTAATATTTAACGATTAATGTTAAAATGTAGATGAATGGATGTGATTTTATGGAAAGACTACAAAAAGTTATTGCTCAAAGTGGTGTTACATCACGAAGAAAAGCAGAAGAATTAATGAAACAAGGTAAAGTTAGTGTTGATGGAGTTATCATTACAGAACTTGGTTTTAAAGTGAAAAGTGGTGCTCAAATTATAGTTGAAGGAAAACAAATAAATAAAGAAAGTAAAGTTTATTATGTAATGAATAAACCTAAAAAATCTTTATGCACGTTAAATGATGAACATAGTCGTTTAACTGTTATTGATGTAATGGGAGTTAAGGAAAGAGTATTTCCTGTAGGACGTTTAGATTATGATACTACAGGTGTTTTAATTATGACTAATGATGGAGAATTTGCGAATCAAATTATTCACCCATCTTTTCATATACCTAAAACTTATGAAGTACATATTGATGGAATATTTGAAACTGATCAAATTAAGGAAATGGAAAAAGGTATTACTTTAGATGATGGTATCAAAACATTACCTGCAAAAGTATGGATTACTAATAAAGATTTCAGTAAGAAATTAACAACTTTTGATTTAACGATACAAGAAGGTCGTAATCGTCAAGTTAAAAGAATGTGTGAATATTTTGGTTTTGAAGTAAAAAGATTACATCGTAAAAAATTGGGATTCTTAACTGTAGATGGTTTAAGACAAGGTGAATATCGTTTATTAAAACCTTTTGAAATCAAACAATTAAAAAGACTTGCTAACGAAGGTAAATTATCTTAAGTTCAAGTACTGCACAAGATATTTTAGATAATCATATAGTTAGAAACTCCAATAAACAAAAGTCAATTTTTATAAAAGTTATTAGTGAATTTTTAGACAAAAAGAATTTTAAATATACAATAAAGTCTGAAGGAATTATGAAAAGCAGAAACATTGTAGTAGGGGATATTAATAGTTGTAAAATTATTATTAGTGCTCATTATGATACATGTGCAAATTTATTTGTACCAAATATCTGTTTTCCATTTTCTATTTGTTTATATATTATTTATCAAATGTTTTTAACAATAGTTATGCTTTTAATATGTGGTATAGTATATTTAGGACTTAACATGTTTTTAGGAATTAACTATAATGTTATATTGTTTTGTATATTATTTATATTTTTAGTAGTAATAATGATATTTTTTGGTATTTCAAATAAGAATAATTATAATGATAATACATCAGGCGTTGTTTGTTTAATTGAAATGATAAATAAATTAGATAAGTTAAATGATGTAGCTTTTATTTTTTTTGATAATGAGGAAAAAGGATTGTTAGGTAGTGGACAATTTATAAAAAATTCAAAGATTAATTTTAATGAAAAAATATTAATTAACTTAGATTGTGTTTCTGATGGTGATAATATTTTGATTTTACCTTCAAAAAAATAACACAAGAATTTTATGATAAGATTATGAATGCATTTAAAAATGATAAGAAAAATATAATTGGAAGTAAAGATAAATTATTTTTATACCCATCTGATCAAATATATTTTCCTGTTAATATAGGGATTTGTTCTTGTAATAAAAATCGTTTTGGATATTATTTAGATAAGATTCATACTAATAAAGATATTGTTTTTGATTTAAAAAATATTGAACTTATTACAAATTCATTATTAAAAATTATTAAGTAAAAAAAACTCTTATGAGTTTTTTTTACTTTGTTATTTTGTGTTCACTTAATAAATCTTCAATTAAATCTTTATCAGGATCAATATATATGGTTTTGTAACTTGTTAGTTGGACAAGTCCAAGTTTTGATGCTGGTATTTTTTTTAATTGTGATACCTTACAATAATTTACAGGTACACTACTAGACATTTTACCTGTTGAATAATAGGCAGCTATATTTGCAGCTATACGAATTATTTTTTCATTTAAATCACTGCTATTAATAACTAAATGACTTCCATGAAAGTCTTTAGCATGAAACCATGTATAGTCTTTTTTTGCATATTTGAATGTAATATAATCATTTTGTATATTATTTTTACCAAACGTTATTTCATAATCATCAATTTTTAATGTAGTAATATTAGGTGCTACAATTTTTTTAGGTTTTTTATTTTTAGTTTGTTTTGCTTTTAAGTAATTGTTTTTAACAAGATCATCTCTAATTTCAATAGCATCATTAAAGTTAGCTATTTCTAGTTGCATGAATAGGGCATTAAAGTATTCTAGTTCTTCTTTACAGATTTCTATTTGTTGTAATAAATGTATTTGACCTTTTTTTCCTTTGTTATATTTTTTGAAACATAGTTTCGCATTACCTTTACCATCTAATTTACTATCTAAAGGTATTGTAATGTCTCCATCCATGTCAAATCGTTCAAAAGTAATGTTTGTATCACCTTTATTAATTTGATAGCTATATGCGTTTAAATAGTCGCCATACTCTTGCCATTTTTCACAATCTAGTGCTTGATTATAACTTTCAGTTAGCTTTGGTAATTTTTGAGTTAAGTGTTTAATTTCTCTTTTAACAAGTTTAAATAAATCTCCAGTAGTTTGTCTAATACGATCTTTTTCTTCTTTACTAAAATAGATAATATCAAGAGCTTGATTAATTGGGTAATTTTTATATTTTGATTTTAAATGAGTAAGAGGTAATACATGATAAGAATCATCTTTTAAACTATCATGCACATATAAATTATTTGAATTTTTCATTAATTCAATTATATCTTTATATTGTTCACCATTAGCTAAACGATATTCAAATTCCTTTGTAAGCAAAGGTGAAAATCCTTGAAGTTGACTAGTAAGGTTTTGTTCAAAATCAATAACTGGATTTTCATAAGGATTTTGTTTTTCTTGAACTTTAGCTTGTTTAAAAATAGCTGAAGGTAAAATAGTTCTTGATGAGTTTTCAAAAGGCGGAATTCTTTTTAAAGCATCAACTATTTTATTTTCTTCATTAACTAAGATAATATTTGCATATTTACCCATTAATTCAATATATAAAAATCTTGTTACCTTATCACCAATTTCATTACGTATTTGAATTTCTAATTTCAAATAACGATCATAATCATATTGTTCTATTGAAACAACTAATCCACTTTCAGTATATTTTCTTAAGACCATTACAAATTGTGAAGGTGTTAAAGGTGTAGGATAAGTATTGGTTGTAATGTTAATACGATTATATATTGAATGACACGAAATAATTAAACTTAATTTACTTCTGTTACTACGACATTGTAGTAATATTTCATTACTTGAAATATCATATATTTTATTTAATTTAAAAGGTAGATAATTTTGTAATTCGCTGTTTATTTTACTTAAAATGATTCCATCTAACGCCATATTTATTCCAACTTTCATTTGTTTTATTATTATAACACAAATTTTTATGCTTTATTTGTTTTGAGTAAACAACTTTTATTATTTTTTTACTGTATTTTTCACCAAGAATGATCGAAATAGAAACTTTATTTAAAAATATTTGACTTATGACCAAGTAATCAGTAAAATATAGTATATTATAGGAGAGTAATTGACATGAAAAAAGGACTTTTAATTGTATTAAGTGGACCAAGTGGGGTTGGTAAGGGTTGTGTTGTTAAACAGATAATGAGTGATGAGGAATTAAAGTTATCTTATAGTATTTCAATGACAACAAGACTTCCACGTAATGGAGAAGTTGACGGTGTTAATTATGATTTTGTAACTAAAGACCAATTTAAGCAAGCAATTGAGAATTGTGAATTATTAGAATACGCTGAATTTGTTGGGAATTATTATGGTACTCCAATGAAAAGAGCACAAGATTTAATTAATCAAGGGCGTAATGTTATTTTAGAAATAGAAGTTGAAGGGTGTATGCAAATAGCTGAAAAATGTTCTGATGCACTTACTATTTTTATCACTCCGCCAAATATGCAAGAATTAGAAAATCGCATTAGATCACGTGGTACAGAGGCTGAAGAAGTAATACAACAAAGATTAAGCAAGGCTGTTTCTGAAATGAAGCTTATTTGTGGTTATAAATATGTGGTTTGTAATGAAGATGTTAAATTAGCATCAGATATAGTATCATTAATTATTAAAAGACACATGCAAAATTAATAGTATTCAATTACTATTTTTTTATGGGAAGAAGTTAGGTTAAAGTATGAATAATCAATTAGCAATAAAACACACATTTGCATCTTTATTAAAGTTTGCAATGCCATCAATTATTATGATGGTATTTTTATCAATGTATACAATGGTTGATGGAGTATTTGTTGCGAATTTCATTGACGATAATGCTCTAGCTTCACTTAATATTGTCTATCCAATATCTTCAATTATTATTGGATTTGGTATTATGTTTTCTACAGGAGCAAGTGCCATAATTGGTAAAGAGATGGGAGAAAATAATTATCAAAAAGCAAAGCAAGTTTTTTCTAGTATTGTTGTTATCGGTATAATAGTTGGTATATTAATTTCAAGTATAACATTATTAAATATTGAATCAATTATAAAATTATTAGGAGCTAATGATGCTATTTATCAATATTGTTATGATTATTTAAGTGTATTAATGTTATTTGCCCCAATGTCGATATTACAATTATTGTTTCAATTTTTCTTTACAACAGCAGGTAAACCCAATTATGGTTTGATTGTAACAATTTTGGGAGGTGTTGCTAATATTGTATTGGACTATGTTTTTATTGTTAATTTTGATATGGGAGTACAAGGTGCAGCCCTTGCAACAGGTATTGGTTATAGTATTCCAGCACTTTTTGGTATATTATATTTTAGTATTTTTAGAGGATCAACACTTAATTTTGTTAAGTTTAAATTTATCTTAAGTGATTTATTAAAAATATGTTCAAATGGTATTTCTGAAATGGTAACTAATCTTGCAGTTGCAATCACTACTGTTATGTTTAATTATTACATGATGAAATTTGTGGGAGAACAAGGAATTGCAGCTATATCAATTATTTTATATGCCCAATTTTTACTGACAGCGATATTTATGGGTTATTCAAGTGGAATAGCACCTGTTATTAGTTTTAATTATGGTAGTAAAGATTATGAACAATTAAGAGCAAATTTTAAATATAGTATAATTTTTGTAGTAGGTGCATCAATAATAATGTTTGTTACAGCCTTTTTTGCAAAAGGAATGATCATCAATATTTTTGCTTCTAATGAACCTGAAGTATTCGCTATAGCTTATTCAGGCTTTGATTTATTTTCAATATGCTATTTATTTGCAGGAATCAATATATTTGCATCATCAATGTTTACAGCATTATCAAATGGGTGGATTTCTGCTTTTATTTCATTTTGCAGATCATTTGTGTTTATTATATTAAGTTTATTGATATTACCTAATGTAATTGACATCAATGGTGTCTATTTAGCGATTCCGTTGGCTGAACTACTTACAATGGTTGTGAGTATTTATTGTATTGTGAAGCTAAAAGATGAATATTATTACTATTGATTCATGAAATAGTTGCCATTTTGGTTATGGATGAAAAAGTTGGATGATATATTCAACTTTTTATTTTATAATTTGATAAATCTTCATGTTAGTGTTACTATTACTTAAAACTAATATAATACATTTAAATAGCTAGTTTTTTAATGCCAAACATTTTGACATCATATATATATTTCAATACCACTAATGACAAACACATTAGATTGTGATAAATTGAAGATGGTTATAAACTCTAAATACAGGAATAAAACTTATGGAAATTGGTAAACAAATAAAAAAATATAGATAAAAACAGAATTTATCGCAGGAACAATTGGCATTTTAAATTTTTGTATCGCGTCAAACTAGTTCAAATTGGGAAAATGATAAAAATTTTCCTGATATAAAAATTTTAGTTTTTATCATTAGTATTATTTTAGCGGGTATTATATTTCTTTTTGTAAGGGGATTTTACTTCAATAATCTAAGGGACATATTAGGATTGCATAATATTAATTTCTATGGTAAGAATATTGTTATATATGCGGTAATAATTGTCATTTTACTAATTGCTTCAACATATTTTATGAGTAAAAAAGCAAATATTAAAATAAAGTAATGAAAAAAAAGATATTATTTGATTATAATATCTTTTTTTTATCTAAATTATAAAAATACTAAATAGTAGGGGATAAAAAAAAGTCCTTTCGGACTTTAATTAGATTTATCTGTTGTAGTATTCAACAACTAATAATTCATTTACTTCTTGGTTTAATTCGTTACGTTCTGGTAAACGTACAAATGTTCCTTTTTTAGCTTCTTTATCAATTTTAACATATGCAACTGTACTGATGTTAACTTCAAGAGCTTCAACAACACAAGGCATGTTTTTTGATTTTTCTCTGATTGAGATTTCCATTCCAGGAATAGCTTTGAATGAAGGGATATCAACTTTTTTACCGTTTACTAAAATGTGACCGTGATTAACAAGTTGTCTTGCTCCACGACGAGTTCTAGCAAAACCTAAACGGAATACAACGTTATCTAAACGAGATTCAAGTAAAAATAAGAAGTTGTGTCCAGTAACACCTTTCATTTTAGTAGCTTTAGTGAAAGTGTTAAAGAATTGCTTTTCGCTAACTCCGTAGATGTGTCTGATTCTTTGTTTTTCTCTTAACTGAGTTCCGTAGTTACTTAATTTGATTCTTTTTGTAGGTCCGTGTTGACCAGGTGCGTAAGCGCGGCGTTGTAATTCTTCACCAGTTTCTAAAATTGAGAAACTTAAGCGGCGAGATATTTTCCAAACCGGTCCATTAATTCTTGACATTGTATGTCCTCCTATGTGTTTTATCGCAATAAAACAACAACAGGTACAAATCATCGATGTAAAGTGTTGATATAATTATGTTTCACTTATTTTGCAGCAAGCTACTTCATTACAGATAACTGTTATCAACGCATAATACAACAACTTTGTATGCTGCTATCATTTGGTGCGTATTAACAATAGCAAAAAATGGCAGATATGTCAAATAAATAAGGCAATAAGTTAATATTTTATTGCAAAAGTATTATTAAATTAACGCTAAATATGATACAATACTAGATAGGCGAGGTATATGAATATGGATATGAAAGAAATACAAACTATTATCACTAACCCAGCATTTTTAGTAGGTGTTGGACTTGTAATATTATTACTAATTTTATTATTGGTTTTTAAGGGTAATTCAAAAAAGAAACTTGTTGTTAAAATCAGTGATTATGAAGTTAAATACAATACTTTAAAAAGTATTCCTTTATCATTTAAACTAAATAAATCAGTTGCAATTGCAAGATTAAATGAAGAGACAATGAATCAAGTTACTTTATGTAAAGATGATTATGTACTATGTCAATCTAATTTAAAACAGTTAGCATCTTTACTTGCTGATGCTGAAGATGCAATTGCTACTCGTAAAATCAAAATAGCAAAAGAAATTTTACTAGATCTTGAAGCTACTTGTGAATTAGCAGAGAATCAAATTAGTAAATTAAATGAATTTTTAGACACAATATTAGAAAAAGAGACAATTCAACGAGTTGAAATTTCTAAAGCTAAAGAAAATTTTAGAGAAATCAAGGCTAATTTAATCGATAAAAATGCTCAACTTGCATATTGTTATGATATGATTGAAAATAAAATTAGTGAGTGTGAAAAATTATTTTCAATGTTTGAAGAGTGGATGTATGCCTCTGAGTTTGAAAAGGCACATAATATTTCTGGTGAAATTTATGATAAAATATCAGGACTTGAAACAATTAATAATGAATTCCCATCATTATTACAAGAGGCACGAGGGTTTATTCCAAATTTAATTGATGAAGTAATGCATGTTTATAGTTTAGAAAAAAATCGTGGAGTTTACTTAGATCATTTAGAAGTTAAGAAAAATGTTGATGTTATTTATACATCTTTACAAGAAAACTTAGCAGCATTAAAAGTTGGAAACTTCTTAAATATTTCAACAATTCTTGCCGATTATAAAGTGCGTTTAAATCAATTACTTAATCAAATACATAGAGAATCAATTAGTTTTGATGAAGTAAGCTTGAATAAAAAGAAAACGGATGAATTAATTGATGATTGCAAACAATTACAAGAATATATCATCTCAAGTTATGATGATTCTAAAGATCGCTATGGTTTAGAAGATATTACATCTAAAATGGTTACCAAAACTAAAAAAATAAATGATGTTTCAAATTTGTGTGAAAAAATAACAACAATGATGATTAAAAAAGTTGTTCCATCAACTACAATTTTGATTTCATTAAAAGAACTTGTACAAGATGCCGAAATAATTCATGCTGACTTACAAGAATTAAAAGTTGGTTTAGATAATTCTAAAAAAGATGAAGAACGAGCTAAAAAACAATTACTTAAATTACAATTAATTATGAATGAAATGCAAGTTAAAATTAGAAAAAATAAATTGCCAAGTATTTCAGGTAAATATGAAGATGATCTAGTTAAGGCTTACAATTATATTCATAGTGTTGAAGTATTATTAAAAGAAAAATTATTAGATATTACATTCTTAAATTCTACATTACAAGAAGCAATTGATTATATTTATAAACTATACAATAACGTAAATAATATTGTTGGTATGGCAATTATGGTTGAAAATACAATTGTATTTGGTAATAAATATCGTTCTACATACCCAGATATCGATTCAGAACTAACAAGAGCTGAATTATGTTATCGCAATGGTGAATACACTCAAGCACTAACAATTGCTATTGGTACTATTGAAAAAATCTTCCCGAATACTTATGAAGAATTGATTAAGGATAACGCTAAAAGTGTTGCATAATCAAGTATATTTTGATAATGCTAGTACTACTAAGTTAAACGTTGAAGTTAAAAATACTTATTTTAAATTATTAGATGAGTATTTTGAAAATAGTGAATCGCTTTATAGTAATGGTGTTAAGGTTCATCAATTAGTTGAGAAAAGCCGTGTGGCTGTCGCTTCTATTTTGAATGTTGAAGCAAAAGAAATAATATTTACATCATGTGCAAGTGAGGCTAACTCACTTGCAATTAAAGGAATAGCCTTTAAATATTTAAACCAAAACAAGCATTTAATAACGTCTAAGGTAGAACATTCTAGCGTTTTAAATGCTTTTAAACAGTTGGAAGAGCTGTTTGGTTTTGATGTTACATATTTAGATGTAGATAAAAGTGGTTGTGTTGATTATAATCAATTGGTTAATGCTGTTAGACCTGAAACGATTTTAGTTTCTATTATGTATGTTAATAATGAAGTTGGTAGTATTAATCAAATTGATAAAATTAAAAAATATATCAAAAAAGAAAGTAATGCTTTTTTACACGTTGATTGTGTTCAAGCAGTTGGTAAAATTGCAGTTGATTTAAGTGATATTGATTTAGCGAGTATTTCTGCTCATAAACTAAATGGTTTAAAGGGTAGTGCTATTTTAATGAAGCGTAAACACATTAAACTTGTTCCCTTAATTAGTGGTGGTCAACAAGAGTTAAATACACGTGGTGGTACAAGTAATGCTTGTGCTAATATTGTATTTGCAAAGACACTTCGTTTAGCACTTGAACAAATGCATGGTTCACAATTACATTGTGCTAAATTAAAAGAGTATTGTGTTACAAAGTTAAGTGAAATTGAGGGTATTAGTATTAATAGTAGTGATGATAGTGTTGTAAATATATTAAATATTTCTTGTGCAAATTTATATTCTGAAGTTATGATGAATGCACTTAATCAAAAAAATATTTGTATAAGTGCACAAAGCACTTGTCATAGTAAATCAAATACTGGATCTTATGTACTTAAGTGCATGGGTTATAGTGAAAAAATTAGTAAAACTTGTATTAGACTTAGTTTTTGTAAAGATAATACATTAGATGAAATCGATTATTTTATAAATAGTTTAAAGGAGATAATAAAAAATTATGGAACAAATATATGATCATATACTAGTAAGATACGGTGAGCTTACAACTAAAGGTAAAAATCGTAAGGATTTTACAAGAAAATTATTAAATAACACAAAAAATACTTTGGCAGGATTTGAATTATTAACTTATCAGGAAACTTATGATCGTTTATATATTCATTTAAATGGAACAAATTTTGATGACGTTAAAGAATCTTTGGCTAATGTTTTTGGTATTAGTTCATTTTCACCTACAATTAAGGTTAGTAGTGATATTGAATCAATAGTTGCTAACGGGTTTGACTTGGCTATGAATCAATCAAATAAAGTCACTTTTAAAGTTGAAGCTCGTCGTCATGATAAGCAATTCTTTATGACATCTGATGAAATTAATAGAGCAGTAGCTACTAAAATATTACAAAACAGTGAACTAACAGTTGATGTTCATAATCCTGACTTAAGAGTTAAGGTTGAAGTTCGTCAAGAATTTACTTATATTATGGCTGATGTTTATAAAGGAGCAGGTGGTTATCCTGTATCTTCAGGTGGTAAGGGATTATTATTACTATCAGGCGGTATTGATTCTCCTGTTGCTGGTTATTTAGCTCAAAAAAGAGGAATTGAAATCGATTGTGTTCACTTTTCATCTCCTCCATATACTTCTGATAGTGCTATGCAAAAAGTGCTTGATTTGGCTCAAATCATCTCTAAGTACCAAGGTAAAATTAGAGTTCATGTTGTACCATTTACAAAATTACAATTAGCTATCTATGATAATTGTGATGAAAGTTATGCTATTACTATTATGAGACGTATGATGTTAAGAATTTCAGAACAACTTGCTGAAAAACATAAATGTTTAGCACTAGTTACTGGTGAAAGTGTTGGACAAGTTGCATCACAAACACTACATAGTATGGCAGCAATCAATGAAGTAACAAATATTCCAATCTTAAGACCGGTTGTTTGTTATGATAAATTAGAAATTATTGATGTAAGTATTAAAATTGATACTTATGCTACATCTATTTTACCTTTTGAAGATTGTTGTACAATTTTTACACCTAAAAAACCTGTTACAAGACCAAGTCTTAAAAAATGTCTATATCATGAAGCAAAATTTGATTTTGAAACATTAATTGCTGAATGTTTAGAAGAAACAAGAACTACTGTTGTAAGACCTGCGAAAAAAGAAGATAATTTATTTTAATAAATTTGTAAAAAAAAGTCAAAATAATTTGGCTTTTTTTTAATATCGCTATATTAAATTATAGCAATCTATACTAAAATATATAGATAGGGGTTAATTAATTTGGTAAATTAGAATGCAAGGTGTATATATTATGGTAAATATTGCTATTTTGGACGATTGCGAAAAAGATATAATTGTATTAAAGCGATGGATGTTATCTATAATCAAAATTGGTACGCTTCAACATTTAATAGTGTTCCAATGGATAATGATGGAGATAACAGTAACTACAATGAAATGGGTGAACCCATTGCCCCTAATATATTGATTAAAGGAGGGCTTGATACAAATTCTATCGATTTTGCTGATGAAAACTTTGTGATGATAGATGGAAATATGTATACACAAAATGATATAGATAATGCAAATAATGTTTGTTTAATAACAGATACTTTAGCTGATTTAAACGGATTTAAAGTAGGGGATATTATTACTATTGACACACTAAAGACTAGGGACTTACAAGAAGGTTTTAATCAATATGGCGAGATGAGTTTTGATATGTGTCAGTTTGATGTAAAAATTATTGGAATCTATGATAATAAAAAAGAAACTGATAAAAATAATATTTTATACTATGAATGGATATCAGGGAATCGTTCAAATGAAAATGTAATTTTAATGCCTACTACAACTATTGTAAATAAATATAATCAAATGGCTCAAATTAAATATAAAGAATATCAAAAAACACATCCTGAAGGATTAATAGAAGAAATCAATGAAGAATTGAGCTTTACATCAGTTGTTATATTAATGAATGATATTGAGGACATACCAAGTTTTATTGAGGACTATAGTGATAAATTTGATAATGAGCTATTTATTTTTGATGCTAATATGGATGATTATGATAAACTTGTAATACCTTTAAAGATGCTATCAGTATTTTCAAAGATAATCTTAATAATAATCTTTATTAATGCAATTGTTATAATTACTTTAGTTGCTACACTTTCTATAAAAAGTAGAGAGTATGAAATTGGTGTATTGCTATCAATAGGAGTAAGTAAATTAAAGATAATTTGCCAATTATTTATGGAATATTTTATTATAGCAATTATTATTTTTTCAATGTCATCAATTACTGGAACTTTAATTGCCAATAAAATTAGTCAAAATATTCTTGATTTTCAATTAACAGTATATAATGTAGATGATAATCAAATAGATAGTGATGGTGAACAATATTGGAATGATCGTAATAATAATTATTTTACTAAAGTCACTTTAAATGATGTTAAAGAAGTGTATGTTGTTGATATTAGTTTAATTACTATTATCAAAATTTATCTAATTTGTTTAAGCATTGTTTCATTATCAATTATAATTCCTACGATAATTATCCTAAAGTATAATCCTAAAACAATCCTAACAAGATCTAACTAGTTAATAAATAAGTTTAGTACTTTAGATATAAAGTTATTTTTTTAATAATTTTACTATTTGGTTACATAATATTAATGAGGTGATATTATGAATAATAAATTTAGTGAAAAACAGTTAATTCAAAAAAAGAATAAAGACTATGAATTAGAAACTGCCTATGAACTTGGAGTTGAATATCAAAGAGATTTAATGCAATTTCAAATGGAACATAAGGACTATATCAAAAGTAAAAATTTAAATAAGGATGTAAAAAAACCAGAATAGTAGTATAAAGAATAGCTTACTATAAATAGTAGCTATTCTTTTAATTTATTATTTAAGTGTACCTATTGTTATTTGTTCTATTGGATAATAATTAAAAATATTGTCTTATGCATTATGATAACGCTAAAGATATTTTGATAATAATAATTGATTAAAATAGCAAATTAATTTTGGTTGTTATTATGTTATAATATTTAAAATGCAGGAGGATTATATGAATAAAATAGAGATAAATGATTTTTTAGAGTTTAATTATTTAGGTAAGATAAAAGCTAATCAAAATGGAGTTACTTATATTAATTCAAAATGTGATATAGCAAATAATGATTATATTCATAACATTAATCAATTTAGTAATGGAGAACTTTTCTCTTTAACAAGCTTTAATAATGAAACATCTTTTACTTATGAAAATAACAATAGTATCTTGTTTAAAAACATGCGTGATCAAAGACATATTGACTTACAAAAGCAAGGTTATCAGTTAACTGATTTTTATCGTATATCACTAAATAAAGGGGAAGCAACATTTGCCTTTTCTGTTGATTTAAATGTAAGTGATTATAAAATGATTGGTTCAAATAAAATGCTTATTAAGGCAGATGTTGATCTTGAATGTGAAGATTATCATGAATTAAGTTTAGAAGAAAAAACATTGTATGTAAAAAATAAAAAAGATAATGAAGATTACAGTATTGTAGAACAAATACCGTTTATTAATAATGGTGCAAGTTTTACTAATATGATAAGGTCTAAATTATTTATATATGATCTTGAATTAAATTGTTTAACATATATCAAACTTGATAAATATCATAATGTTGATAGCTATTATATAATTGAAGATAAAATATATATGAGTGTATCTACTTTTGAAACAATTGAAAATGAAGCAAAGATGATTATGTCTTATAATTATTTGAGTGATGAATTAGTATGTGAATTAGAAAATAGTATTTATAGTATAAGTGAAATAAGTGGTAGTGATGATAAAATTATAGTTATTGCTAGTGATAAAGCTAAATATGGGATTAATCAAAATAATTGTTTTTACCAATTAATTCATAATAGCTTAGTATTAATATGTGATTATCAAGATTCAATAGGATCAAGTGTTGGTAGTGATTGTCGCTATCTTGGTGGTGAAAACTTAAATTATTATAATAATGAATTATATTTTATAACAACAATTAACTATCAATCTCACATATATAAACTTGATTGTAATAATAAAATTGCTCCAGTATTAGAAATTGATGGTTCAATTGATTGCTTTGATATTTTTGAAGATAAGATTTATTTTATTGGTATGCTTAATGGTTCATTACAAGAGGTTTATGTTTTTGATTTATTTGATAAGACTATACAAAACATAACATATGTTAATAGTGATATGTTGTATCAAAAATACGTTAGTTCTTATATTCATTTTAATTCAATTAATGATCGTAATATTGATGGGTTTGTTTTATTACCTGAAAATTTTGATGAAAATAAAAAATATAGTGCTATTTTAGATATTCATGGTGGACCTAAAACTGTGTTTGGTGAAGTTTATTATCATGAAATGCAAGTTTTAGCTAGCAGTGGCTATGTAGTAATGTTTTGTAATCCAAAAGGTTCTGATGGTAAAGGAAATGAATTTGGTGATATACGTGGACTTTATGGTTCTTGTGACTATGATGATATCATGTTATTTGTTGATGATGTTTTAAAACTGTTTCCAAATGTTGATGAAAATAATTTAGTTGTTTTAGGTGGTAGTTATGGTGGCTTTATGACAAATTGGATTATATCACATACTAATAGATTTAAATGTGCTATTTCGCAAAGATCAATTTCTAATTGGATCAGTATGTTTGGTACTACAGATATTGGTTTTAGATTCGCAACTGATCAGTGTGCTGCTAATATGAATGAGATTGACTCACAATTATCAATGTGGGATCAATCACCCTTAAAATATGCGAGTAACGTAACAACACCAACTTTATTTATTCATTCTAAAAATGATTATCGTTGTAACATGGTTGAAGCAATGCAAATGTTTACAGCAATTAAAAAGAATAATGTTGAAAGTCGTATGGTATTATTTAATGATGAAAATCATGAATTATCGCGTAGTGGTAAACCATTACATCGTATTAAAAGATTACAAGAAATTATAAATTGGATAACTACATATTTGGATTGATTTTTATATAATAATGAAACAATGTATATTTCTGCATTGTTTTTTTTATACATTAAATATTAAATATTAAATAATCAATTTTCAAAAAGATTATATGTTCAATCTTACATAATTGTAATGTTAAGTAGATCTTTGTAAGTTTAAGTTATGGTTGAATATACTTTAATAGTTTATGATTTTAATAGATATAATAATATTTGATATAAAATAGGGGAGAAAAATGAAAAAAATAAATTTAAACAATATCGTAATTATATTTACTATGACAATTATTTTTAGTTTCTTAACATTTAATAATATTTATAAGCAAAATATAAATTACTTATCAATAATTTCAAACAATTATCAAAGTGATACTTATTTAAATATATCAGTAGATGATAAAACACAGACAGAGTTAAAATATATCGAAAATAATTATAATGATTATTCAATTCATTTAAAAATTGATGATAATCATCGCTTTGTTGGGATTTTTGGTAATGTTGTAGAACCAAAATTAGCTAATGGACGTTTTTTGAGTCAAAGCGATAATGGTAATAATGTTTGTGTAGTTGGTTTTGAAGTTGATAAAAAAATAAATGATATTTATATATTTAATCAAATTGAATATAAAGTAATTGGGGTAATTAGTAAAGATGATCAAGTATTAGAAAATAAAGTATATTTTAGCATACAACAAAGTGACGTATATTCAAATAAAGAATATGGAATTGATTCATATGAAAACAATGATTTATTTGAGTACTTAAATAATAATCCTAATTTGAATAAAATTTCTGATTCATCGATTATATTTGCCAGTGATTTTACAGGCGTTGATGTAATAGTTTGGATAATTGTATGCTTTTTTCTGATTACTATTTTAAGTATATCTTCATATTATGTAGAAATGAAAAGAGAAGTTATTAAAATCAAAATTATTTTTGGTTGTGGTAAAATGAAAATATTTATGGATATATTAATTGAATATTTACTTTTAATATTATTTTCTTATGTTTTAACATTTATCTTTACCAAACAATTAATTGAAATGTCGTACATATTGCTTGTAATAATTATATCAATGATTTCAATTTATTTACCAACTAGTAATATTTATAAAAAGTTGAGGTATAAAATAAATGAATAAAATACTTAAAGAAATAAAAATAAATTTAACTAATACACCATATTTAATTGTTATTTTTATTATTCAACTGACATTATCAGTTGTAATTATGGGGCTATTATTGATTTTTTATGATATTCAAACAAGTGCAAGAAATGATTTTTTAAAAAACTATGGTAATAAAAATGTTATAAGAATATCTGATATTGGAACAAGTGATGTTTTTGATGAAATGTATGATAGTGAACATAAGTTAGATGTAATCGATTTATATAGTAAACTAAATGAATATAATGTTGTGATAGAAGCTAATCAAAGTTTCACATCTTCATTTGATTCAAAACTTACTGATTTTATATTTAGTGAATTAGGTAATGATTTATATTTGTATAAATCCATAACAGTAAATGAAAATTATATTAATACTAATAATTTAAAATTAGATAGTGGGTTATTGAATAAATTTATTCAATTTCATTATAAAAAAGGAAGTTCAATACCTATTTTACTAGGGTATGAATATAAACAATATTTTAATATAAGTGATAAAATTATTGGTAATTATTTTATATTTGAAGAAAATAGTGAATTTGAAATCGTTGGTTTTTTACAAAAAAATAGTAAAAGTTATAATTTTTCATCAGGTGATTATCAACTACTTGATCAGTATATTTTAATACCTACTACAATTATTGATAGTACTAATGCTTTGTTTGATAGAATAGAAATGATCAATTATTCTGTTTTAATGCCAGGTATAATTGTCGAAGATGACGATGTTACAAATGAAATTAATGATATCATACAAGAATCAGAATATGAAAATATGTACTCGTTACACAATTTAAATAAAGAAAGTGAATATAACTATAATACCTATCAAAGCATCATTAAGTATGCAGTATTTGGTTATTTATTTATCCAAGTATTTAGTTTAATTATTTTAGTGGTATCATATATGAAACGTTTAGCAATTAACTTTAATCGCTATGCAATACATTTAGCAATGGGTGCAAGCTATAAAGACATCGTTTATTTAATTGCAAGTGATTTAGTTGTTATTGTCAGTGTATCAAATGTTTTAGGATTAATTATTTTCCTATTATATGGTAAGATACTTGATGCTAATTTTATTAGATTATTATTTTTGATTATATCATTAATGATATTTAATGATTTGCTGCTTTATATTATTATATTTATTTGCGTATGGACTAAGTTAAAACAGTTGAATATTGTGCATTTTATCAGGAGGATTTAGTAATGATTGAAATGAAAAAAATAAATAAGATTTTTGGTAAGGAAAATAATAGTAGAGTTTTGTTTGATGATTTATCATTTAAAATTAATGATGGTGAAATGGTTGCAATAATGGGGAAAAGTGGTTGTGGTAAAACGACATTATTAAATATTATTGGAGGCCTTGAATCACTTAGTAGTGGTCAATATTTATTTGATTCTTGTGATGTTTCACAATATAGTGAAAAGGAATTACTCAAATTTAGAAGGCATAATGTTTCATTTATTTTTCAAAATTTTGCCCTTATTAATGAGTACAGTGTTATGGATAATATTTTATTACCTTTAGAGTATAAATATTTTAATAAAAAAGATGGTAAAAAAAGAGCAATTGAACTATTAAATAACTTAGGTATTAATTATCTAATAAAACATAAAATTGAATATTTATCAGGTGGTGAAAAACAACGTGTAGCAGTGGCAAGAGCTTTAATAACTAATAGTAAAGTTGTTTTAGCTGATGAACCTACAGGTGCCTTAGATGAAAAATCTAGTATTGATTTAATGAATTTATTTAAATCAATTAATAAATTAGGCGTTAGTGTTATAATTGTAACACATGACATTGATGTAGCGAACTATTGTGATAGAATTATTAAATTATAGATTAACTAAGTAAGTCATTTAAATATGATTTACTTTTTTTGATTAATAATTATCTAGTGTGATATAATTATCAAGGGATAATTATGTATTATTAATTATTCATATAGGAGGTCTTGTATATGAACCTATTTGATATTGGTATTAACATATTACAAAACATGATAATCTATTGGTTTTTAGCTAATTATCTTACAATGAATAAAAAATATAACATAAAGATTTTCTTTTTGTTTGTAGCAATTAGTACTGTAGTAATGAGTTTAAGTAATTTAATTATTGGTTTTGAAGGAATATATATTTATGTATTTATGTTGCCATGTTTTATATTTACTTTATTATATTCTGAAAATGACTTAATAGAAAAAATATTTGTAAACTTTTTATCATATAATATAATTAGTTTAGTTGCGAACTTTTTAATAATTGGAACAAGTTTAGTATTTTATGGTGATATAATTTCACCTAATCTTTATAGTTCACAATATTTTTGGTTATTTACAATTATAGTAAATATAGTGTTATTTTTTGCGTATGCACTAATTTGTAAAGGAAGAAAAAAATATAATAACATAATTATTAAATCGCAAATCGTTGTGCTATTTCTTTTGATTATTATTGTTTCATTTATTCAAACAACTTATGGTTTATTAATACATGGTTCAAATCATAATGAAATGGTGTTTTTATTAGGTATGCTATTTCTTTTCTTATTATTAATAGGTCTATATATTGCTTTTATTAGCTTATTAAAATTAAATAAACAAATAACTGATTCTGAAGTAAAGCTTGTGGTTTTAGAAAGTAAGTTAAAACAAGATGGTAAGATTGAGGAAATGAATGATAAAATTATAATGATTAAAAATGAAATGAATAATACATTAAAAACAATTGATGACATGTTAGATAATAATAACTATGAAAAAGCACAAAATATTATCAGTAATTATGATCTTAGTATTAAAAGTGTAGTATCAAGTAAAATAACTAATAATAATGTTTTAAATCATGCAATAAATCAATTGCAAGAATCATGTGATCGACTTAATATTGATTGTGTATTTACGATTAGTTCATTATGTAATTTTAATTTAGGTGACAATGATCTTATGATTGTATTAAGTAATATATTTGAAAATGCTTATGAAAACTGTAAAGGTGATAATAAAATACGAATTAATATTAAAGATAAAAATGAGTATATTATAGTACGTATAGAAAATAGTATTGAAGTAGAAAGTATAATTTTAAATAATGATATAAAAACATCTAAACTATCAAAGGGTCATGGATATGGTATTAATAACACGGTGGATATAATGAACCATACAAATAGCAAAATTCAATTTGAAAGTAGTAATTATTTATTTGTTTGCAAACTATTATTTAAAAGTGAAAAAGATATAAGCATTATTGATGATATCTTAACAGCTAAAAATAATATCATTTAATAGAGTTTTAAAGGATTCAATAAATATAGTAAAATTAATGCATATATAATTGCAGGGAGAATAGTATATGGTTTATAAAGTTGCAATAGTTGATGATTGTTTAAATGATACAAAAAAGTTATGTGATCAATTGAATCAATATGATAATAATATTGATTTTGATATAGTTACATATGATGGAAGTAATGTTGAGTTGCTAATCAATACTGAGTTTGACTTATATTTTTTAGATATCAGTATGCCTAATATTAATGGAATTGATATAGCATTGGCTATTGAAAATAAACAAAATAGTCCTAAGTTAATATTTTGTTCAAATCGTGAGGATTTAGTTTTTGATACTTATAAAGTAGATACCTTTTTCTTTTTACGTAAAAGTAAATTTAAAGAAGATTTTAGTGATGCCATGAAAAAATTTATGTTAGTAATGAAAAAAAACAATCGATTCTATCAAGTTAATGATCAATTTATTTTATTTAAAGATATACTTTATATAGAATCAAAGCATAATTATATTTCCATACATACTAATAAAATAGTTATTGAACAGCGTTGTAGTATTAAAAAGGTCATTGATCAATTTATGGAAAATGATTTTTACGAAGTATATCGTGGAGTAGTTGTAAATATGTTATGGATTAAAAATTTAAGTGTTAATGAAGATTCACTAATTTTAAAAAATGGGAAAGAATTATATATTAGTGCAAGAAAGCTTAAAGATACAAAAGAAGCTTATTGTAATTTTATATTATAGGATTAAATTATGAATACTTTTGATTTAATAATTTCATTGTTTGAAGTAATTATTAGTTTATTATTTTTTTCAAAATACTTAACGATGAAATCTTTGTATAATAAAAAAGCTTTTTTACTGTATTCAATTATCAGTTTTTTCTTAATAATTTGTTCACAGTTATTTTTTAGTAATCAAATTTTAATGCCTTATTTAATATTATTGATAAACCTAATTTTTGTATTTAAGTTTACTAAAAATTTATTGATAGAAAAATTATTCATTTGTTTTTTTACATTTGTTTTAACTTTAATAATGGATGGTTTAGTTATGTTGCTTTTTAGTATAATATTATTTGATAACATTAGTGTAGATAAGCTTTTAGTATCTAATCTGATTTATCCAACTAAGATATTTATTGAATTAGTTTTAATGGTTACGTTATATACTATTTTAAGTATAAGAAAAAAATATCAAGCTGTGATTAGTGAGAATCAAATTTTAACGATGTTTATTTTCACTGTTTTTATCATAATTATCTATTTGCCTTTTAAAGAGTTAATTTATACTAATAGTTTTAGTAATGATATTTATGTTATAGGCTTTACAGCTTTATCTATTTTTACTATTGTAATGATTACGACATTCTTTAACTTATTAAGCATTAATAAAAAAATAAGTGATGATGAAATAAGTTTATTACTTAAAAATAATAAGCTACAAAGTATTAAGCAAGTTTATCAATTAAATGATAATATTATAAGTCTAAAACACGATATGAGGCATGTATTAAGCTATATAAATAGTTGTATTGATGACGGTAAGATAATTGAAGCTAAAAAATGTATTGACGGTTATAATGAAAGTATTACAAGTGTTGAAATGATATCGATAGTAACTAAAAAAAGTAAGATAAAGAATATATAATTACGCTTAAGCTCAAATAAAAGACACTTAATCCCAATCAATTGTAATACGATATACGATATGATAATATAAATTAGGAATAATTTTCAATTAAAATTTCTAATATTAAAAATAATTTTCAATCAATTCAACAAGAAAAAAGGGGAATAAGTTATGAAAAGTATGAAGTTATTAAAATATATATCATTAAGTTTAATGGTCTTTTTTGCATTATTTTTACTTATTAAAGTAGATATTAATAAGGAACAACAACAAAAAATAGAAGATCAAGAAAATGAAATAGTTGAAATAGAAAAAGAATTTACGGTTAATAGTTATGTGACAATTGATTTTGCTCGAAATCAAATCCAATGACAATGTATGATGACATTGATATAAGTGATGAAATTATTAATGCTTTTGATCAAATTAAAAAAGATGATAGAGTATTAACATACAACCACTTAGACAGTCATTCTCTTTACCCAATAAATGAAAATGTCTATTTACCAGATGATCTTTTAATGTCACAAATGCCATATGAATATAATATTAATGAAATGCTCTTAATAGCAAATGATTGTGATAAAATGATTAATATAATTGATGGTACATATGATATTGTTGAAGGTAGATTTTATACGATGGATGAAGTAAATAATGGTTCAAAGGTTATTTTAGTGACAAGTGAATTCGCAAAAATAAATAGTAAACAAATTGGTGATAAAATCCAATTTCTTGTTTCTAGTGGAGATTATGATGGTTTTATAGAATATGAAATAATTGGTATATTCAATAATAATTTTACTAAAGATTATGAAGTTTATGATGATTTTTATCAATATAGTTACAGTAATTCACCTGCACAATATAATGAAAATACTCTTTTAGCACCTGTTACTTCTATAATTCCTTTAGTGGATAATCACCAAAAATTTATGAGTGGTGGAGAAACGTTTTTGAAAAGAGAAATTGTATATAGAACGTTTGCAATTAATATTCAACTAAAAGATCGTAAAGACTTAGAGCAATTTATTTTAGATTATGAAGATTTATTAAAACCTTATTATTCAATGAGTTTTAAAAATGAATTAGTTAATTACTATTGATTTTTTATTGCAATAATTTATATTAAAAGATAAAAGAGGGGATTATGACATGAAAAAAATTATGCAATATAAATATTTATTAATTATATTATTATTTGCAATCATTCTATTTTTAGATTTTACAGTTGTTAAAAATAGTAAAAAAAACAACAAAATAAACCTTATTATAGAATCTCAACATAAAGAAGAACAAGAATTTATAACTAATTTTAAAATAGAACAAGATAGAATATATGATTTACTTGTAAGACATATTCCATTAATACAAATTGCAGTAACAGACACTAGAAATTATCCGGATTTTTATAATGATGAACTAATGGATTTATTTGATCAAATGCAAAATGATGAACGAGTTTTAGCTTCAAATAAATTAAATTTTCTAAGAATATTTCCTATTGATAAAAAAATTGTAGTGCCAGACAACTTGGATGGTTCAATAACTTTAAGTGAATATGATTTAATCCATGGATATATTGCAACAAGTAATAAGGATAATATGATAGAGTTTGAAAATGGCTTATATGAAATAGTTGAAGGTCGTTTTTATAATAATCAAGAAATTAAAGATGGCGAAAGAGTAATTCTTGTAACTAGTGAATATGCAAGGTTAAATAATTTAAAACTAGGTGATATGATTGAATTTTATGGTGATGTAGAATGTGTTGGTTGTGAAGTTGTTTATGATTCATTGTGTAATTATTATCCCGATAATTTTGATGGGATTATAGAATTTGAAATTATTGGAATATATAATAATTATAACGTTAATGATTACGATACGTTTATACATGAGGGATTAACTGAAAATTTGTTTTTAGCTCCTCAGTCTGCAGTTATTGATTTTGAAAATATGTATGCTAAATCTTATCGATTAAGAGCTGCTTATGTGTGGGGCGATCATGAAAAAATTGTCTATACTGAGCAAGATTATTATGATAGTATAACACCATCTTTTTTACTTAAAGATAAAGATGATTTAAAAGATTTCATACTTGATTATGAAGATAAATTAGATCCATTTTTTTATATGAATTATAAGAATTCGTTATTTAATGATAAATAAAATAGTTTGCTTTTGATTCTTATGTTATACTAAATTTATAAAGGTGGTAAGTTATGGAAAAACATAGATTAGAATATTTTATATTTGGGATGTATATTTTATTTGCACTTTGGTGGGATTTTTATTATGCCTCAGTAATTCTGGGATTTGCATTAATAATTTTACCAACAGCAATTAAGATCAAATTAGAAATTAAAGAGATGGAAATTGAAAGAATTAATAAAGAAAAAGAAATCGATAATTAAGATTCAATTACAATAATAAAAGTATCACAATAAATCCAATTAGGATGTATTGTGATACTATTTTTTTTATCTTTTTCTAATTTCAATACCGATTTTTCTTTGTACTTTATTTAGTTTTTTACTTGCTAAATAAGATGCTTTTTTTGCTCCATTATCAAGTGTTTCTTCGATAATATTAGAAGTGATGATTTGTTTATATCGTTCTTGTATTATCGTTAATTCATCAACTACTACTTGAGCAACAGCTTTTTTAAACTCTCCATAACCACTGTCTTTAAATGTTTCAACTAATTCTTTTATAGGTGTATGAGATAAACTAGAATGAATTTGTAATAAGTTAGAAATACCTGGTTGATTTACTGTATCAAAGTTTACTTTGCCAAGATCATCTGTAACCGCAGACATAACTTTTTTTCTTGCAACATTTAAATCATCTAAAAGATAGATACATCCTTTATCACCATGATCTGATTTACTCATTTTTTTAGTTGGATTAGACAATGACATAATTCTTGCACCAACTGTAGGTATTAATGGTTCAGGTATTTTAAATGTTTCACCATATTTATTATTAAATCTTTGTGCAGTATCACGACATAATTCAACGTGTTGTTTTTGATCTTCTCCAACAGGTACAAAATCTGGGTCATACATTAAAATGTCTGCAGTCATTAAAGTAGGGTAGGTATATATACCAGCGCTTAAATTAGTCTCGTTTTTAGCTTGTTTATCTTTGAACTGAGTCATACGGTTAAGTTCGCCTAAATACGTGTTACAAGCCATAATAAAGCCTAATTGTGCGTGTTGTAGTACTTCTGATTGTAAAAAGATAATTGATTTTTCAGGGTCAAGTCCTACAGCTAAATATAAAGCAACTGCATCCTTCAAATTTTTCTTTAATTCTTGTGGATCTTGATAAACTGTTATACAGTGTAAATTTGCAATAAAGACAACCATTTCATAATCATCTTGATACTTTACAAAGTTTTTTAATGCGCCAATGTAGTTACCTAAAGTAAGTTGACCACTTGGTTTAATTCCACTTAACATTCTTTTCATATAATTTTCTCCTTAATAATATAAAAAAGTCGCTCCTTCAAAAAAATGAAGGGACGACATAATCGCGGTACCACCCGACTTATCTTAATTTCTTAAGATCGCTTTAAGATAACGGTTTTACCGGAAATAACTTTTGCTATTTCGTGCCATAAGAACCCAATTGAACTTTATTTACTTGTGATTTACACCAACCATCACATCTCTTGAAAATAAATTAAAGTCTATATTTCTTATCGTTGCTATATCTATTTAAACACTTTTTTTAGGTTTAATCAATACCCCAATTAAAATTACTCCAATTGAAATTAATAAATAAATATTGAATTGTGGCTTTGAAGCGCCTGCATACATAATAATAAATGCACCAATAATCGCTAAAGTAGGGTAAACATATCTTGTAACAAATGATGTTGTTTTAACTTTTGATGGCTTAAAGATAACTCCAAAGTACATAATTGTTAAGAATAAATAGTTTGTAACTATGGGTAAACTATCAACTTCTAGTCCTGTAAAAATAGTTAAATTATATAACATAACACCTTCAAGTGAACACCAATGTAATATTAGATAAATAATTGATAAAATGAAAGTGAAAATACTTGAATTGACGGGTATATCATATTTTTTATTAATTTTACTTAATTGATTACTAAACGGTAATTGATTTCTAATTGCTAAAGCATATGGTAAGCGAATATATCCTAATATTATTCCATTTAATGTACCAAGTACTGAAATAACGACAAATAAATAAACAATACGCATTCCTATATCACCAAATAGACTATTAGCTAAAATAGCTAAAGGATCAGCTCCATTAATAATCGCTTCACTTCCAACAAAAGCACTAATTCCAAAATAGTAAAGTAAGTATATAATTGCAATACAAATTGGAGCAATAATTAATGCTTTAGTTAAGTTTTTTTTTGGATTTTTTATTTCATGGGCAATTGATGGGGCTATCATCCAACCATCAAAGGCAAATGCAACGGCAATTAATGCTGTTTGAAATCCTGCTATAGTTGTTGGATAAGCATTATAAGATGAAGTAATACTTGATGGATTACCAAACATAAGTCCTGCAACACCTAATACAACTAGTGCAAATAATTTAGCAAACATAGAAAAACTTTGAAATTTTCCAGCACTAATAGTTTGAAATGTATTAAATACAAAGAAAAATACTAGATAAGCAAATGCTAATAACCATACATTAGGATTTAAATTACCTGATGTTAATAATGAATCAGCCCCAAATAGCCCCATTGTATATGATGCACCTACCCATGATATTACACCTAAAAGTGCAGGATAGTACAAAATAGTTTGAAACCAACCAGCTAAAAAGCCAATATTTTTACCCCAAGAAACTTCACAATATGTAATAATTCCACCGATTTTATCATCTTGGGCAGAATATTGTGCTATTGTTAAACCTCCAAAAATTATTGATATTGCTGCAATGATAAATGCGAAAGCTCCCATTACTATATTTCCATCGGTAGCCATTAGTACTTCTGGTGTTTTAAAAAATATACCAGATCCTATAACTATACCAACAATCATTGCAACTGTTGGTATTAAGCCGAATTTTCTTTTTTGATTATTATCTTCCATAATTAATCCCCCTAAATTTTATTAAAATTATTACATTTTATAATTAGTACGTCAATATATATTTTAAGTATATTATTTGTGTAATTAATAACTATATATAATAAAAAAATCATTAGTTATTTTGATGAATTACTTATAAATAATGGTATTTATTCATCAATATTATAAACATATATTGTTTTAAGACTTATTATTCAACTTTATAGCAATATAAAATGATATTTTAAATTATTCGAATTATAATATTTTCTATATTTTTTTTAATAATAATGATATAATATTTTTAGTAGGTGATTAATATGATAGTAGTATATACTTCTCCTGGCTGTGCATCTTGTAGAAAAGTTAAAGCATGGTTAAAGGATCGCAATTTAAATTATATAGAAAAAAACATTTTTAAAACTTTATTGAATGAAAAAGAGATAAAGCATTTATTAACTAGATCAGAAAATGGTACTGATGATTTGATATCTAAAAGATCAAAAATTATGCAGGAAAAAAATATTGATTTAGATGATTTATCATTCAACGATGTTGTTTTATTTATCCAAAAAAATCCATCAGTTTTAAAAAGACCAATTATTATTAGTGAAAGAGTTTTTCAAGTAGGATATGATGAAGAAGAAATTAGTGCGTTTATACCACCTGAATTACGTAATCTTGCAAAAGTTGCGTGTAATGATACCTGTCCTAATTTCGATAGTTGTGGGATTTGTAGAAAAGAAAATTAAGTTTAAGGGAAGCATATTTATTGTGCTTCTTTATATTATATTATGGAGGTAGAAATATGAAAGTTTTAGTAGGTTTATCAGGCGGAGTAGATTCAGCGATTTGTGCTTATTTACTTAAAGAACAAGGACATGATGTTACTTGTTGTTTTATGCGTAATTGGGATAGTGCAGCAAATAATGATACTTTAGGTAATCCTACCTTAAATCAGCCTGTATGTCCTCAAGAAGTTGATTATAATGACGCTAAAGCTGTGGCTTTAAAATTAGGTTTAAAGATGGAAAGAATTGATTTCATAAAGGAATATTGGGATCATGTTTTTACAGCATTTATAGAAGAATATAAAAAAGGGCGTACACCTAATCCTGATATTTTATGTAATAAATATATTAAGTTTGCAAGCTTTTTAGATTATGCAATGGAAAATGGTTATGATATGTTAGCTACAGGTCATTATGCTAAAGTTGATCATAGTGATAATAATTCAATAATGAAAAAAGCTTTTGATCATAATAAAGATCAAACATATTTTTTGAGTCAAGTATCTAAAAGTGCTTTAACAAAAACTTTATTTCCTTTAGGTGAAATTGATAAAAAAAGAGTTCGTGAACTTGCAATTGAATTAGATTTACCTATTGCGTATAAAAAAGATTCTACGGGGATATGTTTTATTGGTGAAAGAAATTTTAAAGAATTTTTAAAAAATTATTTACCAAGTAAATCAGGAAATATTATTGATATTTTTAGTGGGAAAGTTTTACGACAACATGAAGGGGTACTTTACTATACAATTGGCCAACGTAAAGGTCTTGATATTGGCGGTGACGGAGGTCCATGGTTTGTTGTTGGGAAAAATGTAATTAAAAATGAATTATATGTTGCAAATGAAATTCATAACGATATGTTATATTCTAATAGATGTATTGTTAGTGAAGTAAATTGGTTATATGATATCGAAAATGAAGTTAAATGTGGTGCTAAATTTAGATATCGTCAAAATGATAATGAAGTTACAATTAAAAAAATAGATGATACAACGGTAGAAGTACTATATCCTCAAAAAGTTGCAGCCGTTACCTGTGGTCAACAAGCTGTATTTTATCTTGATGACATTGTTATTGGTGGTGGTGTAATTGATCAAGTATTTATTGATGAAATCAATATTGACATAAAAATACAGGAGGTATTAGAGAGTGCAATATCTAAGTAAAAATAAATCAGTTGCTTCGTTGTTAGTTTATTTTTTAGGCTATACATTAATTGCTCCATTTGTTATGACTTTTGCAGCAATATCTATTTGTATGTTTAAATATCCTACATTGTCACAAGATTTTGATGCTATGATGGCCAGTGCGGAATTAATGTCTATTTTAAATTGTGCAGAATGGATTTTATACATTGGATTTATTATTATATTTATATTAATTTGTTTCAAATACTTAAAAAGTGACGTTGTTAAATTTTTTGGTAATTTAAAATATAATTTGATTATTTCATTAAAGTGTTTTGGTTTTATGTATGTGACTCAAATCGTATTATCATTAGCTATTGATTTAATATTTAATCTTTCTTCATCTGGTAATCAGGAATTAGTGGAAGCGGCATTTATGCTTAGCCCTTTTAAAATAGCTTTTGTTACAATTATTTTTGCTCCAATTATTGAAGAATTAGTATTTAGATCAGCGATTTTTAGTTTATGTCGCAATAATAAGAAATTACAAATAATATTAGCTTCATGTTTATTTGGTTTCATTCATGTATTTGGTTCTGTTTTAATGGGTAATTATTTAGATGTAGTTAATGTTATTGTGTATATTGGATTAGGTTATTGGTTATCTTATGCATATATTAAAACAGATACAATTGCTACTCCGATCTTTGTACACTTTTTAAATAATTTATTAGGTGTAGTATTAATGTTTTTAACTTTATAAAATAATTTAATGTTGTTTTGTTATAATCATAAAAGCATTGAAGGTAAAAATAAATTTACAAGTTTATTTTTCATGATTAATATGTTACGAAGTTTTTAGCTTTATAGATGGAGGTTATATGGAAGAAGTATCTAAAATATGTGGTAAAATAAAAAATATAATCTTTTATAGTGAAAGCACACTTTTTTCGGTGTGCTCTTTTAATTTATATGATTTAGATGAAAAAGAAATAATTATTACTGGAAACTTTGCGAAATTAGAAAAAGATATTTTATATAATTTATATGGTAATTATCAAGAACATCAAAAATATGGGATGCAATTTAAAGTAAGTAAGATTGAAAAAATATTACCTAATGATGATGATTCGTTAATTCGTTATTTTTCTGGTCCATTATTTGTAGGTATTGGTAAGAAATTCGCAACTGAACTTGTAGAGTTTTTGGGAAGTGAGCTTGTAGAAATAATAAAAGAAAATCCTGATGTATTAGATACAGTACCAAAAATTAATGCGAAAAGAAAAACAGCAATAATTAATGGTGTTATAAATGTAGAAGAAAGTTTAGATAAAACTATTTCATTTTTAAATTCACATGGATTAGGTATTCGTAATATTATGAAAATTGATAAAATTTATGGGGATAAAGCATTAGAAATAATAACTAATAATCCATATAGTTTAGTTTTTGATATTGATGGAATAGGTTTTAGTACATCAGATAAGTTAGCAAGTGCACTAGGTTTTAATCCGGAAGATAAAAAACGATTAGTAGCTGCTCTTTTAGCAAGTGTTATGGATTTGTGCATGAGAAATAAAGATACTTATTGTGATTATGATGAACTTTTTAATTACTTTAGAAAACAAATTGATCAAGATAGTTTTAATTTCGATGAACTTATTAGTGATCTTGTTGCTAGAAAAATGATTGTAGTAGTTGAAAACCGTATTTATCACCATACTCAATATAATGCTGAAGTATTTATTTCTGAATATTTAAGTGAATTTCCTTTGTTTAAATTGCCTCAAATTAATGATATTGATTTAAAAAATGGATTAGATCAATTTCAAAACAGTATTAATATTACGTATGAGCAAAAGCAGCAGGCTGCAATATTAAGCTTTTTTAGTAATGATTTTTCAATCTTAACAGGTGGTCCTGGTACTGGTAAGACTACAATAACCCAAGCAATGGTATATTTATATAAACAACTGTATCCACACAACACAATAGCTTTGTGTGCACCAACAGGCAGAGCTGCACAAAGAATGAGTGAGCTTTGTAATAATGAATGTTATACAATTCATAGTTTACTTAAATGGGATTTAGAGGCTAATACTTTTGGAAAAAATGAAACAGACCCATTAGAAATTGATTGTTTAATTATCGATGAGTTTTCAATGGTTGATTCGTATTTATTTTCGAATTTATTAAAGGCATCGATCAATGTCAAAAAAATATGTATAATTGGTGATGAGGATCAATTACCTTCTGTTTCTTGTGGGTGTGTTTTAAAAGATTTAATTGATACTAATTTTTTTAATACAATTCAATTAAGTACTATCTTTAGACAAAAAGAGGGTAGTGATGTTATTGATTTGGCCCATAAAATTAAAATGAATAATTTTGATGAAATCTGCTTTAAAGGTGATGTTGCTTTTTTTGAATGTGATAAATATCAAGTAAAGGATGTTGTATTAAGTATATTAAAACAAGCTATTGAAAAAGGTTATGATATTACAAGTATTCAAATGTTAGCTAGTAAGTATTCAGGAGTTGCAGGAATTGATAACTTAAATAATCTTGTCCAACAATATTACAATCCTTATAATCCTGATTTAAACAGCTATAAAGTTGGTTACAAAACTTATAGAGAAAATGATAAAATATTACAACTTAAAAATCAAGTGAGTGATGGAGTTTTTAATGGTGATATCGGAATACTTAGTCAAATTATTTATCCTAGTGAAGATGTCAATAATCAAATTCGTTTTGTAGTGAATTTTAGTGGTAATTATGTTGAATATACTTCAGAAAATTTTCATAACATAACTCATGCTTATTGTGTATCGATTCATAAATCACAAGGTAGTGAATATCCAATTGTTATTATTCCTATTGTTAGCGAGGCTAGTTTTATGTTACAAAAGCGTCTTTTGTATACTGCTATTACAAGGGCAAAAAAATCATTAATATTAGTAGGGAATAAACAATTGTTTTTATCATCTTTACAAAAAGTTGATCAACTTAATCGTAAAACTACTTTAAAACAAATGCTTATTGAAAAGTTTAATTAATTTAGTATAATTAATTTTATTTACTCCATAATAACTTTATAAGGAGATAATAAATTATGAAAAAAACATTGATAACTATAGTTACTGGTATGATTGCAGGTGCTTATATTGCACATAATTATGAAGATGAATTAGACTTTTATTGTCATAGAGCTGTACGTACTCGTAGAAAAATAATGAAAAAAATTAATCACTTAGATATGTAACCCTTAAAAGGGTTACTTATTTTATGGAAAATAAACTTAAATACTATCTTCAATATTCACTTTTATTATTAATAGTTATATTATGTATAAAAAATCTTAACTTATTTCCCTTTATCTACAAAATACTATTAGCACTTATACCATTTTTATATAGTTTTGTTATAGCTTTACTTGTGCAACCTGTAATTGAAAAAATAAAAATTAAAAGCCATGGACTTAGATGTTGTATAGTCTACTTTTCACTGGTGTTAATATTATCTTTAATTGGTATTGTTTTAGTTCCAATTATAGTAAATGAGAGTATTAATATCCAAAATTTATTTAGTGGCTTTACTAATGATTTAGATTTATCAAATTATATTCAACTTGATGATTCTTTTGATTTAGCTTATGATTCAACTATCAATGTCTTTAATTCACTTAGTAATGGTGTAATTATTTTTGTTGCTGCATTATATTTATCGTTAGATTTTGAATCAATAAGCTCATTATTAATTAGGAATTCTAATTTTTTCAAACAATTTTTTATCTTTTATGATGATATTAAATCAATAGTATTCAATTATTTAAAATCAATATCAATTGACTTATTACTATTATTTACAATAATGTTTATTACTTTAAGTTTATTTAAAGTAAAATACGCAATTGGCTTAGCTATTTTAATGGCTGTTCTAAATTTGATCCCATATATTGGTGCATTTTTTGGTCAAATAATAATTTTTCTTATTTCATTTATTACAACTAATCAAATTGATTACGTACTAATTTTTACAATTATTGCAATACAACAAATCGAATCAAATTGGATACAACCATATTTATTTGGTAAAATATTAAATATTAAACCATTTTATACTATATTATCATTATGTTTATTTTCTGCGTTGTTTGGTTTTTTTGGAATTATACTTGCACCAATATTAGCAGTTGTAATTCAAGCTTTTTATCAAAAATTACAAGGTAGTAAAACTTAAATGAATTATTAATAGCTTTAATATCTTACTTAGGTGGAGAATATTAAGCTTTTTTTATTTGTTAAATTTGATGCTTATTTATTTATTGTAAATTATATTTATTAATGCTATAATTCACAAGTTGAATTTTTATATAAAAGAAGTTTAACAATTATGTCGAATAGACGAAAGGGATAAAAATGAAAAAAATTCTTGCTTTAGCTTTAGTTAGCTTGTTAACGTTAAGTGGATGTACACAAAATACATCTATTGAAGAAACACCAGACACATCTCCTAATAGTGATGTTGTTGAACAATTTGCCGTTCAATATGAAATGAAGGGTACTACATCAAGAGGAGAACCTAAAAATGATACTTTTATATTTGAAGGAACAACAACAGATGGTATTATTACTGATTTAGTTTTTGATGTTATTAGAAACAAGGGTCTTGAAGGTGAATATTCAAAGACTGATATTATGGGATATTATATGAATGTATCTGATGCGACTGTTGAAAAAATTGACGATGATTTCAAAATTACTTTAACATCAAATGGATATGACGAAAATTATATTGATGGACAAGCTGCACAATACATGGTTGTTGCAACACATGAATCAATTACGGATACTACAACATTTAAAGATTTAACATTCTCAAGTTTTGGTTCAACACCAGAAAATTTTATGGGTGTAGAATTAGAACAAGCCCTAATTGCTTATAAAGGATTAGCTGCTGAAGCAGGAATTACTGAATTAACACAAGATACACTAGTTTTCGAACTATTAAGTGCTCATGGTTTATATGCTGATTCTACTTTTGTTGAAGGAAAAAACAGAGTTTCATTTGATGGTATTAATGGCGGTAGAAGTTTTGGTGAACAAATCGATGCTATTTCAGCCCATATTTTAGCTTCAAATATGACACTTGAACAAGTATATGAAATGTTTAAAACTGTAAATCAACATAGTGAACCAATCATGGAAAGAGATACTGTATCAGGTGCAACTATTGCATTTGTAGGCGATTTTTCTAGAATGGTTTATCTTGCAATCAATGGTGAAATCTTTGAAGGTGTAACAACACATACTACAACTGATGGTAATACTAAAGTTGAAGTTGTAACTCAAGGTTATGGTGGAGAAATCGAAACTCATGTAACATTTGATGCTGACGCTAAAATTGTAAGTATTGAAATTAGAGATGCAAATGAAACTCCTGATATTGGTTCTGTATTAACAAAGGCTGATTCAAAATTTATTAATTCACTAATTGATACTCAAAGTGATTTAGAAAATCTTGATGTTGTAAGTGGTGCTACTATAACATCTAATGCATTAATCAATGCTGTTAAATTTGCTATTGAATATAATAGCGGACTTTAAAAAATAATAATTAAGGAGTTTTCAGATATTTGAAAGCTCTTTTTTTTATTTATAAAATCAATTAGTGCTAACGTATTGCATTTATTATCTAATGTGGTATAATTTTTGAGTAAATCTTAGATAAAGATAAGTAGTTTATTAATTAATTTTAGCGACAAAGTGGTTGGTGAAAACTTTGATAATTATAAAATGAAGCTCCTTTATTAGTGTGTTAATAAACACCGTCACTTCACGTTATGAAGAATTAAGTGCATATCGATGATATGAAATAGGATGGTACCGCGAAATTTCGTTCCTGTAATTTTTTACAGGAGCTTTTTTTATGGAAATTAGGAGAAATTAGATGAAAAATTTAACTGGTAGTCAAGTAAGACAATTGTTTTTAGATTATTTTAAAGAAAAAGGTCATATGGTAGAACCTGGTGCTTCACTTGTTCCGCATAATGATGCTACGCTGTTATGGATCAATTCGGGGGTTGCGGCATTAAAGAAATATTTTGATGGTTCTCAAACACCAAATAGTAATCGTATTTGTAATGCTCAAAAAAGTATTCGTACAAATGATATTGAAAATGTAGGTAAAACTGCACGTCATCATACATTTTTTGAAATGTTAGGGAATTTTTCTATTGGCGATTATTTTAAAGAAGATGCACTAAAATTTGCTTGGGAATTTTTAACTGATGAAAAATGGATTGGTTTTGATAAAGATAAAATGTATGTAACTGTTTATATTGATGATCAAGTTGCTTATGACATTTGGGTAAATGATCTTAAAATAGATCCTACTCATATTTTAAGAACACCACATAATTTTTGGGAAATAGGTGATGGTCCAAGTGGTCCTAATAGTGAATTCTTTTATGATCGTGGTCCACAATATGATCCTGAAAATATTGGAGAAAAATTATTTTTTGAAGAAATTGATAATGATCGTTATATAGAAGTTTGGAATGTTGTATTTTCGCAATATGATGCAAAGACTGGTGTTGATCGTAAAGATTATGAAGAACTACCTCAACGTAATATCGATACAGGTATGGGGCTTGAAAGACTTGTATGTTTAATTCAAAATGGTGAAACAAATTTTGATACTGATTTATTTATGCCAATTATTAATGAATGTGCTAAACTAAGTAAATTTGAATATGCTGGTGAATATAAAATGGCATATCGTGTTATAGCTGACCATATCAGAACTGTAACATTTGCATTAGCTGATGGAGCAAGTTTTTCTAATGATGGTCGTGGTTATGTTTTAAGACGTGTTTTAAGACGTGCTGTTCGTTATGGAATAAAACTTGGTATTAGTGAAGCATTCATCTATAAATTAGTAGGTGTTGTTGCAAGTACAATGGAAGATTTTTATCCTTATGTAAATGCAAAGGTTGAACTAATTAGTAAACTTGTAAAAAATGAAGAAGAAGCATTTCATTCAACACTTTATAAAGGTGAAAAATTATTAATGAGTGAAATTGCTAGTGCTACTAATAAAGTGTTAAGTGGTGCTGTTATGTTTAAACTTTATGATACATATGGTTTTCCAAAAGAGCTTACAACTGAAATTTGTGAAGAATTAAATGTAAGTGTTGATTTACAAGGGTTTGAAGAAGAAATGAATATGCAAAAACAACGTGCTAAGAATGCTAGAAATGATGAACAATCAATGAATTCTCAATCAATTGAATTAATGAAATTCAATGAAGAATCTAAATTTATTGGTTATGATATGATTAAGTGTGAAAGTACTGTAATTGCTTTATTTAAAGATGGTATTCAAGTGAAAAGTATTGACGATATTGGAGAAGTAATTTTAGATCAAACATGTTTTTATGCTGAAAGTGGTGGTCAAGTAGGTGACACTGGTGTTATTTATAGTGATAGTTTTAGTGCTGAAATCCTTGATTGTAAAAAAGCACCTAACGGTCAACATTTGCATAAAATTAAAATTACAAGTGGTATGATAAAAAATAACGATGTAGTGCAATGTGAAATTGATGAAATTAAACGTTTAAAAATTAAAGCAAATCATTCATCGCTACATTTATTACAAAGTGCACTAATTAATGTAATAGGTGATCATATTCATCAAGCGGGTTCATATGTTTGTGATTCTTATGCAAGATTTGACTTTTCTCATTTTGAAAAAGTAAGTGATACTCAATTAGAACAAATTGAATTATTAGTTAATCAAAAAATTATGGCTGATAATCCTGTAATTACTCAAGTATTAACAGTAGCAGAAGCAAAACAGACAAATGCAATCGCATTATTTGATGAAAAATATGGTGATTTTGTACGTGTCGTAAATATGAATGATCAATCTGTTGAATTTTGTGGTGGTACTCATGTATCAAATACACAAGAAATTGGTTTGTTTAAAATTACTAGTGAAGAAAGTATTGGTTCAGGTATTAGAAGAATTAGTATTAAAACTAAACTTGATGCTTATAATGATTTAAATGATTCATTAACTACGTTAAAAGTTATTGCAAAAAAACTTAAAATGAATGGACTTGTAAATGTTGATGAAAAAGTAATGCAAGTAATTGATGAAAACTCTTTATTAAAGAAACAATTGGCTAAATTAAATCTTGATATGATGGTATTAAAAGCTGATTCAATGGTTCAAGAAGCAGTTGCATTAAACAATATCAATACAATCATTAAAAGAATTGATAATTGTGATGGAGCTTCACTTAAAAACTTAGCAGAAATTTTACGTAATAAGTGTGCAAATTCATTTGTCTTTTTAGCAGGTGTTGATGATGGTAAAGCAATTTATGTTTCAGCTTGCACTAAATTTGTTACTGATTTAGATTTTAAAGCTGGTGATATGGTTAAACTTGCTGCATCACTAAGTGATGGTAAGGGCGGTGGAAGACCTGACCTTGCACAAGCTGGGGGAAAAGATACATCTAAAGTTGATGAAATACTAGTAATAATCAGTGATAAAATTGCTCAAGCTAATTAAAAAAGGGTGAAAGTTTTGTGTAATTAATAAAAAAGCTAAAAAGATATTTATTTTTAAGTGTAAATAGGGTAAAATAATAGTTAATAAGGAGGTATTATTATGTCACAAGATATTATGGAAACAATGTCTTTTAAAACAGACGAAATAAAACGTGATAATATAAAACAAGTATTAAGATTAACTGAACAGGCGCTAAAAGAACGTGGTTACAATTCGGTGAATCAGTTAGCTGGGTATTTGATATCAAATGATCCTGCTTATATTTCAAGTCACAATAATGCAAGAAGTATTATTCAATCAGTTGAAAGATATGAAATAATAGAAGAATTAGTTCGTTATTATTTGGCTGATAAAAAATGATGAAGACACGAGTTTTAGGTCTTGATCTTGGTAGTGTTACACTAGGCGTTGCTGTATCTGATGGTTTATGTATGATTGCAAGAACTGTTGAAACTTATCGTTTTAACCCTGATAATTATAAAGCTGCAGTTGAAAGAGTTTTAGAATTAATTGAAGAGTTAGATGTTAAAGAAATAGTTTTAGGACTTCCTAAGCACATGAATGGTGACATAGGAATTAGAGCACAAATTTCAATTGATTTTAAAGAAATGATTGAAGCAAGATGTGATACACCAGTAATCTTAATTGATGAAAGATTAAGTACGGTAGCTGCTCATAAAATTTTAATATCAGCAGATGTATCACGTAAAAATCGTAAAAAAGTTGTTGATCAAGTAGCAGCATTACAATTTTTACAAGGTTATTTAGATTCAAAATAATAGGCGAATATTCGCCTTTTTTAAAGAGAAGGAGCTAACTATATGGCAGACACAAGTAAAATAATAATTAAAGATGAATCAGGTGAAGAAAAAGAAATGGAAATAATTTTCACATTTGATGATGAAGCAAATGAGCGTAGTTATGTTCTATTTACTGACCCAAATGATGAAGACGGTGAAGTATTCGCATGCCGTTACAATGACGAATTTGAAATGGTTCCTGTTGAAGATGAACAAGAATGGATTATGATTGAAGAAGTTTTTGGAGCATTTGTAGAGGAAATGGATGACTATGAGCAAGAAGAAGAAAAACAAGCCTAATTCTGGTTTTAAAATAGTATTAATTTTAATTTTGTCAGTAATTGTTGCTTTATTAGCAAGTGTTGCATTTATATTCATAAATCTTCAACCAATTTCAAGTAATGATGAACAATTTATTTTTGAAGTTGATAAAAATACGACATTTAATACTGTTTTTAAACAATTAGAAGAACAAGAAATTATTAAAAGTGCGATAAGTGCTAAACTTTATTACAAGTTTACTTCTGATGAAAATCTTGTTGCAGGTAAATTTAGTTTAAGTGAGAATATGAGTGTATCACAAATTATTAATACTTTAAGCAATGAGAAATTCATCATTAATAATGATGTCCAAATTACCTTTATTGAAGGTGAATGGGTAAAACATATGGCTGATAAATTTGAAGAAACTTTAAATATTGATGCGAATGAATTATTAACTTTATGGAATGATGAAGAATATATTAAAACGTTAATGAACGACTATTTGTTTTTAACTGATGAAATATTTAATAATGATTCACGTCATTTATTAGAGGGCTATTTAATGCCTAATACATATTTATTTGATGAAAATTCTACAGCTGATCAAGTTACACGTAAGTTACTTGATCAAACCAATAAAATCTATACTAAATATTCAAATCAAATTGAAAGTAGTGAATTATCAATTCATGAAATATTCACTTTAGCATCTATTGTTCAATATGAAGCTTCTTCAATGGACGATATGGAATCTATTGCTGGTGTTTTTTATAATCGTTTAGAAAAAGATATGATGCTTCAAAGTAGTGTTACTGTTTGTTATGCACTAGATATTGGCGAAGATGATAGTTGGATTGATTGTGAAGTTAATCCAAATCTTGATAGTCCTTATAATACTTATAAGTATAATGGATTACCACCTGGTCCAATTTTAAATTTTGGTGAAATGGCAATGGAAGCAACACTAAATCCTATAGAAAGTGATTATTTATATTTTATGGCAGATGTTTATGGTGATGGTACGGTTTATTATTCAAAAACATATTCTCAGCATCAAGAGTATGTAAATAAATATTTGAGGTAATTAGATGCCAATAATAATAGGAATTGCTGGAGGTAGTGCTTCAGGTAAGACATCAATTGCAAAACATTTAAAAAATGATTTTGGAGCGAGTAAATCAGTAGTAATTATTCGTCAAGATGATTATTACAAAGATCAATCCGATTTAGCGATGGAAGTTAGAGTATTAACAAATTATGATCATCCATTAGCTTTTGACATTGATTTATTGATTTGCCATTTAGAACAACTTAATCAAAACAAAAGTATTGAAAAACCAATATATGATTTTACAAATCATACTAGAAGCAATGAAACAGAAATTATTGAACCTTGCGATGTAATCGTTATTGAAGGTCTGTTTGTCTTAGAAAATGAACAATTACGAAGTAAGTTAGATATTAAAATATTTGTTGATACTGATGCAGATATTCGATTTATTCGCCGTTTAATTCGTGATGTTAATGATCGTGGTCGTGCAATGGATAATATTATTGCCCAATACACAAATACGGTTAGAGTTATGCATGATTTATTCATTGAACCTTCAAGAAGATATGCTGATGTTATTATTCCTGAAGGTGGTAAAAATAACGTAGCAATTGATTTGCTTGCAACTAAAATTAATAGTATTATAAGCAAAAATATGGTATAATAGATTAGTTAGGAGATAAACTATGGCTGAAAAAATTTATGTAACACAAGAGGGATTAGCAGAACTAAAAGCAGAATATCAAAATCTAATTCATGTAGTAAGAAAAGAAGTTATTGAAGACTTAAAAAATGCTCGTGCACAAGGCGATTTATCAGAGAATGCTGATTATGATGCTGCAAGAGATCACCAAGCTCAAGTAGAGGCTCGTGTAAGTAAACTTGATGAAATGTTTAAAAACATCGAAATAATTGGTTTAATTTCATCTGATACAGTTAAACTTGGTACAACAGTTACTATTTTAGAAATTAAAACAAATATTGAAAGTACATATACAATAGTTGGTTCAGTTGAAGCTGATCCACTTAATGGAAAACTTTCAAATGTAACACCACTTGCTTTAGCTATCTTAGATAAAAAAGCAGGAAGTCTTGGAATAGTTGATGTTGATGTACCATACGAAGTAAAAATTATTAATATTAAATCTAAATAGGAATTAATAAATATATGATTATAAATAAGTAGGAGTGAATTTATGACTAAACTACTTATTTTTTTTATGCTTTTTTTATGTGTTATTTCTAAAGTTGACTATAATTACCAAGATATTTACCAAGATAAAATTAGTGATTTAGTAAATATTGAAGTAAAAGGTCACTTAGTTAATCCTGGAGTATTTACATTGGATAAAGGTGATAATTTTAATGATTTATTACTTTTATTAAAATTACATGATGATAGTGTCTATGATCAAATCAATATTAATCAAAACCTTGTAAATAAACAAGTTGTAGTTATTGGTAAAGTTGATGAAGAAAAAATTTCAATTAATAAAGCATCATTAAACCTATTAATTACTTTACCGGGCATAAAGGAAAAAACAGCTCAAAAAATTATTGATTATCGAAATGATACACCATTTTTAAAACTTGAAGATATTATGAATGTTAGCGGTATAGGTATTGCTAAATACAATAAAATTAAGGAATTAATTATCTTATGATTAATTATCTGAAAGTTTTTATGTTATTATATTTTACACTTTTGTGTAATAACTTATTAATATGTGCTGTAGTCATTTTAATTATAAACTACCATTTATCTAAAAATATTAAGCAGTTAAGTTTATATTTGATTATTATATGCATTTATTTAGTTTTTAGTATCTATCAAAAACCAATTGATAATACTCTTAGTGGTAAAGTTATTAGTATCAGTGATAATTATATGATAATTAAAAATGAATCAAGTAATTTTTTAGCTTATGTTGATGATATTGGCACTATTTGTCTTAATGATACAGTAATAATTAATGGTAGTCTTGCAGATAATCAAACA
>CAMQTJ010000006.1 GCA_947037125.1 uncultured Holdemania sp. | reverse complement strand
CAAAAAGGCTTCTCCACATCGTATACCTGCAAAATGCAGAATACAAGGTAGTTGTGGTGGTTGTGCATTGATGGTGTATGATTATCCTACACAATTAACAATCAAAAAAGACTTACTTTGTGAAGCATTAAAAAAATATGCTGGAATAAGTCACGATTTAGTTGAGGATGTAATTGCAAGTGATAAAGTTTTAGGTTATCGTAATCAATGTAAACTTCCTATTAAAAATATCAAGGATAAATTATGTTCTGGTTTATATGAAGCAAACAGCAATCATTTATTAGTTATGGATGATTGTATTATTCATGATAAAAAACTTGATAAAATCAGAAAAAATGTTATGGATACTTTAAATAAACATAAGTGTCGTGATTATTATGAAGGTACTAAAACAGGAATTAAAAATGTTGTTGTACGTGGTGATGGTTCTACTTACCAGTGTGCTATAGTTACAGGTAATAATGACTTGGCTATTGATTTAGTTGATGATTTATTAGAAATTGAAAATATTACAAGTCTTTACCAAAATCAAAATACATTTAAATATGGTACTGAAATATTTAGTACTAAATGGATTCATTTAGGTAAAAATAAAAATATTATTCTTGAAGTTAATGATTTAAAATTAAAGTTATCTTGTGCATCATTCTTTCAGTTAAATACTACACAGGCAAAAAAATTATATAATTTAGTATATGATCAAATTAAACCTGGTGATTTACTTGTTGAAGCATATTGTGGTGTTGGTGCAATGTCATTGATGATGAGTGATAAGTTTAAAAATATTATTGGAATTGAGTATTCTAAAGTTGCTGTACATAATGCTACTGAAAATGCATTTTTAAATAAAATAAAAAATTGTAAGTTTATCGCAGAAGATGCTGCTGAAGAATTAACTAAAATTTCTAAGCGTAGTAAAATTGATACATTATTAGTGGATCCACCAAGAACAGGTTTAGATGATAGTATGCTTGATACAATTATTAGATCTAAGATTTCTAATATTGTTTATATCTCATGTAACCCTGCAACACTTGCAAAAAATCTTAAGGATTTATCAATGAAATATGAAGTTAAAAGAATAATGCCTGTAGACATGTTCCCAAATACTCCTCATGTTGAAACTATTGTTGTATTAAAACGTAAAAAATAAATTAGATATCAAATAACAAAACTTCTAAATTAATTTAGAAACTATGTTTGTGTAATCTATATAGCGAGTTGGTAGATTACTTATATGTAATTTATCGACTTTTTTATATTATAAATTTAAAATATGTATTTAAAAATATAGTTGATTAATTACATGTTTTTTAAAAGTAAGGAGAATTTAAAATGAAAATAAATTATAAAAAAATATTAGAAAATAGAATACTTCATATAGTTTTTTGTTTAGTTGTTTATGGATTCTTTTATTATTGTTTGCAATATACTTTTATTAATGAAATATTTGGATTAGGTGGATTACCTAATCTTATGGGTATAATGGCAATTATTATATTAATTATAGCTTTTATATTAAATCAAAAGTTTATATCAATTAGTTGTGTTATAGGATATGTATTAGGATTTGCTATAAGTATAATGATGGAAACAAGAGGAATTGTTGCAGATAATCAAAGTATTCATGCTTTACATAATGTATGGTTTAATTGTTTTTGGTTATTTATGGGATTAGGTACAATTATTAATTACGGAAATGTTATGAGAAAAAATAATTCATTTAAATATAATAGTAATAAAAAAAATTATTATTGTTTATTTTTTGGTTGTATTATTGTATTTGTTTCAATTATTACCTATGTCACACGTCCTTTAACAATGAAAGATGTTATTCAACATAAGCCACGATTTGAAGGAATTGTTGTTGAAGTGTATGGTAAAGAATCTGTGCTTGTAAAGGTTAATCAAAATGAAGATATTTATAAGAGTAGTGATTTAATTAATGTGTCACTTGATGTAATAAAAAAAGATGCAATTAGTTATTATAATGTTGGTGATAAAATAAGGGTTTATTATGATGGTAATATATTAGAAACATATCCTGCACAAGTAAATAAAGTTTATGCAACATTTAATTAAAATAACAAAAATAAATTAAATAAATTAAATAAATTATAGTATGTATTGATAAGTAATTATTGTGATAAAGTTTGGAAACTACTAAAAAATATTAGAGAAAAAATTAAAAAGACAAACAGTTGTGAGGAGATATTATGAGAAGAAAAGATAGAGAAGTAGTAGATGTAGAACAAATTGAAGAAATTTTTAAATCATGTAATTGTTGTAGGTTGGGGTTTAATGATAGGGGCAAGGTTTACATTGTTCCAATGAACTTTGGATATGAAATAAATGAAGGTGTTTATACTTTTTATTTTCATAGTGCGAAGAGTGGTAGAAAAATTGATTTAATCAAGCAAAATAATCAAGTTGGATTTGAACTTGATACAAATTATATATTAAAAGTAGGTGAAAGTGCTACGGAATGTACTGCTTTTTACCAAAGTATTATTGGTAATGGAACATTGCTTTTTGTGGAAGATAATGATGAAAAATCATTAGGTATGTCAAAACTAATGAGTAAAACAACAGGTAAAAATGATTGGGAAATTAGTCAAAAAATGATTGATTGTGTATGTATATTTAAACTTGTTGTGGATGAAATTTCATGTAAGCAACATTTAAATTAAATAACAAATAATTACATAAAAATTAATAATATAATGAGCTAGATGATAAAAAAATAAATTAGATTTAAGTTAAATTTATGATTCTAAATCAAAAACATCTAACATGTATTGAAGTTACATTTATATATTGTGATAAAACGTATAATTTTTTATTCTTAAAGTCTACTTAAGGTTCAACTGCTATGATAATTAAGGCAACGAATTATGAAGGAGAATTTATTATGAAGAAAAAGATTATATTATTTTTAAGCATGACACTAATTTCTTGCACTCTTGTGGGGTGTAGTGAGTCTAATACTGATTCTAGTATAGATTCTAGTAAAAATGTTATTTATGTGGATTCAAGTGTTACAAATGGAGATGGATCAAGTTGGGACTCGGCATTAGATAGCCTTGATACTGCTTTACAAATTGCAACGTCTAGTGATGAAATTTGGGTGATGGAAGGTTTATATTTACCTGAAGAATCATCAGGATTTGCTATGAAGGACAGTGTTGATGTATATGGTGGATTTAGTGGAACCGAAGAAACTGTTAATGATAGATCTTTGGAAGAAAATGTAACGACATTATCTGGCAACAATGCAGCTACTCATGTTGTTATTGCAGCTAATTCAATTATTGATGGATTTACTATTACTGAGGGTGGAACACCACCACCTGAAGGTGGACAACCACCAGAGGGCGGCCAAGCACCTGAAGGCGGCCAAGCACCTGAAGGCGGCCATGCACCAGAAGGTGGCCAAGCACCTGAAGGCGGCCAAGCACCAGAAGGTGGACAACCACCAGAAGGTATACAAGCACCAGAGGGTGGACAATTACCAGAAGGTGGCCAACCACCAGAAGGTGGGCAAGCACCAAGTGATGGTGAAGAATCATTAGGACATTCATCACCAGACCAAGTTATGTCAGGCGATGCAAAAACATCGACTAGTGGTGGTGGTATTATTATTTGGGAAGTGGCACCAACTATTAAAAACTGTATCATTACAGGTAACACTGCTGGAAAAGCTGGTGGGGTTTATATCAATAATGTAGGTGATTTAGATAGTTTTCCAACTTTCATAAATTGTAGCATTAGTGATAATTATGCTATGATGCGTGGAGGTGGAGTATCAATCGATATGAATTCTGCGGCAAACTTTATTGATTGTGTATTTGAAAATAACACTTGTGAAAACAAGGGTGGTGCTGTTTATAATGATTTTGGTGGAAATCCAATGTTTTATAACTGTTTGTTTCTTGATAATGAGTCACCAACAGCTGCAGCTGTTGGAAATGATGGGGAATCAAACTCTAAGTTTCTACAATGTACTTTTTATGGAAATGAAGCAAGCGTAGTTGGTCCTGCTTTGTATCAAGGTACAGGTCCATTTAATGATCCAGTTGTTATGGATAGTATTATTTGGGGTAATATTTCTGATGGAGATACACTTAGTATTTACGATTGGAATGAGTGTAATACATCTGTAAGTAATAGTATTATTGAAGGTGGTTTTAATGGCGAAAATGTTTTAAATACAAACCCATTATTTAACGATCCTGCATCTGGAGATTTTTCACTACAAAGTGATTCTCCTGCATTGACACTTGGTGCAGATGGTAATTCTATTGGCTATAATGATGCAGAAATAGAAAGTAGAACAGATGAAGAAATTCTGTCTATTTTGGAACAGTTAACAGCAATAGAAAATACAGAACATCCAACACCTATTGATCTAACAAATCCGGTTATAGATGCTGTAATTGAAAATAATACGATTTATGTAGCACAAGATGGTAACGGAAATGGAACAAGTTGGTTAGGTGCAACTAGTGATTTACAAGGTGCAATTGATAATGGTAATGCGAACTATATTTTAACAAATGAAGTTATATCTATATGGGTTGCTTCAGGAACGTATAACCCAGGAAAAACACGTAGTGACAGCTTTATTTTAAGAGAAGGTGTTAATGTATATGGTGGTTTTAGTGGCGACGAGAATAGCTTAGAATCAAGAGATTATACTCTTAATGAAACTATTTTAAGTGGAGATATTGGCGTAAAAGATGAACTGTCAGATAATAGTTATCATGTTGTAATTGGAAGCAGTAATGCTCTTATAGATGGATTCACAATTACAGGTGGTAATGCTGATGGTGTTGATGGCGAGGTATATGACCAAAAGGGTGGTGGTTTACTTAACTACTCAGCAGGAACTCGTATTGTTCCGCATTCACTTCCATTGTTAGGGTTTGATACAATTATTAAAAATACAATATTTGTTGATAATCATGCAAAAGAGGGTGGTGCAGTTTACACCTATCATGGTGGAAATCCAGAATTTGATAATGTTCAATTTTTAGAAAACACAGCGGACTATGGTGGTGCTGTACTAGAACGTGCTGGATGTGATAGTACGTATACCAATAGTATTTTTGAAGATAATTCTTCAACATACAAAGGTGGTGCTGTTTTTGTTGACTATGGTTCAATGGCAATTTTCACTGATTGTATTTTTGATAATAATACCTCATTAAATGGTGGTGCTATTTATACAACTGATAGAGCCTCACAAGAAATCAAAAACACAACATCTATACATCTTGTAGATGAATCATGGAGTTTACCTGAAGATATTTTCTCAACAATATTAGTTTCTAATAGTACCTTCAGCAATAATGTTGCAAAGATGTCTGGTTCTGCAATTTATCTTTATGATAGCTCTAATGGAAAAATCGTGAATAGCGAATTTTTTGATAATATATCTGGAGATGATATAGAAATTGCTGTTGAGGGCAATAGTAATTTATTTGAATAATTGATATAATATAGGAGTATGATTTGACAATAAATTGTTGCGAATCATACTTTTATACATATTTAAAGGTATTTTATAGTGAATTTAAGGCGATTGCCTGATATTAAAAAAATTGATGGGGGTAAAAGCATGAGAATACTTGTTGTTGAAGATGAAAAAGCACTAGCAGAGGCATTGTGCGAGATATTAAAATTAAATAAATATGCTGTTGATGTTGTGTATGATGGTGAAGATGCACTTACTTATATAAATGCAATCGATTATGACTGTATTGTACTAGATATAATGTTACCTAAGCTTGACGGTATTAGTGTTTTAAAAAGACTTAGAGCGAATAAAAATCATGTTCCAATTATTCTATTGACTGCAAAAAGTGATATAGATGATAAGGTTGAAGGATTAGATTGTGGTGCTGATGACTATTTAGAAAAGCCTTTTGTTACAAAAGAGTTGCTTGCAAGAATTAGAGCCATAACACGACGTAAGACTGAACAGTTAAATGTAACACTTGGTTTTAAAAATGTAACTTTGAACCAAGTAACATACGAGATATCTACATTACGTGGAAGTCATATGCTTACAAATAAAGAATTTCAAATTATGGAGATACTTTTAATTAATCAAGGCAGGTATATAGGAACACAGTTTTTTATTGATAAGATTTGGGGATATGATTGCGAATGTGAGATAAATGTAGTGTGGACGCATATTTCAGTGTTACGTAAAAAACTTGAGACTCTAGATGCTAATATAAGAATTAAATCCTCTCGTAACTTAGGCTATATATTGGAGGAAATTCAATGTTGAAAAACCTAAGATTTAAATTTGTACTTATATGTATGCTATCAGCTTTTGTGGCGCTTGTTTTTATAATTGGTACAATTAATATATATAACTATACAAGTATGAGTAGTCATACTCAAGAGATGCTACACTATATTATCAATAAAAATGGTGAATTACCTCAGCCTAAAGGGGCAAATGACGATACCATAAATCAAGAAGATTTTGGAATATTCCATCCTGAAAGTATCTTTCAACTTAGATACTTTTACGTTACATTTGACGATGATTCTAATATACAATCCGCAACCACCGACAATATGGTGACAATTAGTCAAGAAGGCGCAAAACAGTTTGCTATTAAGGCAAATGATATTGATAAGATTTCTGGAAATATTGGTAACTATAAATTCCAAAAAGGCAAGATTGATGGAGCTTGTGCAATTGTATTTATTGATCAAACTAGAGAACAAGAAATCTTTTTGGACTTTTTGATAAATAGTATAATGATTGCAATAATTGCACTTATATTGATAGCACTTATTTCGTTTTATCTTTCAAAAATTGCAATAAAGCCTATTGTAGCTACCTATGAAAAACAAAGTAGGTTTATAACAAATGCCTCGCATGAAATTAAAACTCCACTGACTATCATTAGTGCAAATACTGATATAATTGAAATGATTTCTGGTGAATCTAAATGGACTCGTAATACTAAAAATCAAATTGAAAAACTTACAGATCTTGTGAATGATTTGATTTCAATATCAAAATTAGATGAGGAAGATGATATAAAAATAAAACTTGAAATGCCCCTATCTAAAATAGTTTGTGAAATTGGTGAAAACTATAATTCAATTAAAGGTGATAAAATCTTTGATAGACAAATATTAGATAAAATTTCCTATGTAGGTAATTATAAGGATATTGAACGTTTAATTTATATACTGTTAGACAACGCCTTTAAATATTCAGATAGTAAAGGAAGGATTTCTTTTCTGTTGTATAAAAAACAGGAAAGTATCATTATAGAAGTTTTTAACACAACCGATCAAACAACAAAAGGCAACCACAATGAATTTTTTGATAGATTTTACCGTGGCGATAGCTCACGATGTTCAGATATACAAGGATTTGGCTTGGGATTATCGATGGCTAAATCAATTGTTAGTGCACATAAAGGGAAAATTACTGCAAAAAGCATAGATGGTAAGTCTATCACAATTCAAGTTATTTTATAAAATCCGAGCAGTGCTTAAATTATGCGCTGATCAGATTTTTTTATTATAAATTAAAATCAATATTTCGGTTGGTGTTTAGTAGGTATTCATAATTTTAATTGATAAAAGATTGATAGTATAGTTTATCTTATAAAAACAGTGAATTTATTGTTTAAATTAAAGTTATTCAATATGTATGATTTTTATGTGTTTTTAATTATTAATTTACTTTAAATAATATTCATGAATATATTGATTATAACTCTGATGAGGTCTAAATAAAAACTATATTAGTTGAATTAATTTTAAATATTAATATAAGTATAGATCTTTCAAAAGCACTCGATTTAAGTCTTTATTTATGATATATTATAATTAATACATGAGGTATATGTGCAAATATATGTTTAATTATTAAGTTAAATAATTAAGTAAGGTTTAAACTTGTTGTGGATGAAATTTCATGTAAGCATCATATTTAATTAAAGGAGAAAAAAATGATAATCGATTTAACGCATTTAATAGATAATAATAGTCCAATGATGCAATGGGCTTTAGCACAAAAAAACAAACATGTCGCAATGGGACATATAGGAACACATTTAGATATATACAATAAAAGTACTGTACCTTTAGAATACTTTAAGTCAGATGGAATACTATTTGATGTTGTAGGTAAAAAAGAAGTTGAAATAAGTGATATTGATTTAGACAAAATCCAAAAGGATAGTTTTGTATTATTTCACACAGGTCAAATAGAAAAATATGCTTATGGAGATAAATTATATTTTGATAATCATCCACAATTATCACAGGAATTAATCAATGCACTAATCGATAAGAAAGTAAGATTTATCGGTGTTGATTGTGCAGGTATAAGACAACATGAACAGCATGAACAAGCTGATCGTTTATGCGAAAGTAATAATATTTATGTAATTGAAAACTTAAAAAATTTAGCTATGATAACACATAACGATTTTGTCGTTTATACAATGTGGCTAGATGATAGTGAAATGACAGGCTTGAAATGTCGTGTTATTATAGAACAATAATAAATTATTAAAAAATAAAAAGGAGGGTTAAAATGAGTATTGATAAAATAAGAGAAATTAAAGATGAGGCACAACAAGTATCGATGATCTATGAACTATTTAATGAGGATCAAAGATTAAATCGTACAAAACATGCAAGGGTCGAGTTTTTAACTACAATAAAATTTATCAATAAGTATTTAAAGCGTGGTGATAAAATTTTAGATATTGGAGCAGGTGCTGGTGAATATAGCCTACATTTTGCGAAACAAGGATATGATGTTAGTGCATTAGAACTTAGTTCAAGTAACATTGAGGCATTTGAAAAAAAGATCGATGGTACAATGAATTTAAAACTAAAACAGGGTAATGCTATGGATTTATCACTTTATGAAAATGATAGTTTTGATATTGTATTACTTTTTGGACCATTATATCATTTACATAATGAAATTGATCGTCAAAAATGCATTAGTGAAGCTAAAAGAGTTTGTAAGCAAAGTGGTACTATCTTTTTTGCTTTTATCTCAAATGATATGGTTATCTTGACAGAATTTAGTAATTATAATCAAAACTATTTTGATGAAAATAATTATGATGAACATTTTAAAATTGAAGACTTTCCTTTTGTGTTTTTTACTGTAGATGAAGCAAGGCAAATGTTAGTTAATGGAAATATTAATCTACTTAATGAAGTAGCATCTGATGGGGTTAGTGAACTATTACAAAATCAAATAAATAGTATGAGTGATATTGCTTATGATAAGTATTTACAATATCATTATTATTGTTGTGAAAAACCTGAAATGTTAGGTAGAAGTAGTCATTTATTATTTATTGGTAAATAATAATTAAAGAAAATTAAAGTTATAAATTATTCTAAATGAATAGTTATTAGCTTTTTTTTGTTATTTATTATCCTTATAAATTGCTTATTACTGTCTTTTGATGTGCGTTATTGTTATTAATTTAGGCGATATTATGGTAAAATTAAAAGGGTGATTATTATGAGTAAGCAAAAAACTAGATTAGAATTAATCAAAATTAGAAATAATATTAGTTTTAATGATTTTACTTATAAAAATCAAGTAATAAACAATAAGGTATTTGAATTAATTAGTGAATATAAAACTGTAGGTATATATGTATCAAAAGAGTTTGAAGTTGATACAATAGAGATAATTAATAAATTAATGCTTAATAAAATAGTTTGTGTGCCTAAAGTAAATGGTCAATCATTAGATTTTCATATTCTTGATAATATGAATAAATTACAAACTGGTAAATTTAATGTGTTAGAACCTATCGACTGTAATATTATTGATATTAATCAAATTGATGTTATGATAATACCTTTAGTTGGTTTTGATGCTTTAGGTAATCGTATGGGATATGGTGCAGGGTTTTATGATAGAGCTTTAATGAATTATCATAATTTAAAAATAGCTTTGGCATTTAGTGAACAAAAATTAGATAAGATTAAGATAGAGAATCATGATATCTTAATGGATATAGTAATAAGTGATGATATGATTTATAGGAGGTAGTAGTTTGAAAATTATTGATGTCTATGTAGAATATGCAAGTTATAGTGTTGATAAAAGTTTTGCCTATTTATGTGATGATGAAAGTGTAAGTGTTGGTAAACGTGTATCAATAAATTTTAATAATCGTGATATTATTGGTTTTGTAGTGAATGTTATTGATAGTGAAGAATGCTATGAACAAATTTGTTTAGATTATGGCTATAAACTTAAATATGTAACATCAGTTATTGATAAGTCACCTTTAATCAATTCTGATTTAATGAAATTAGCATATCACTTACAAAAGATAACATTGGCTCCATTAATCAGTGTCTTTCAAACAATGTTGCCTGCCAAACTAAAACCTGCTTCAACTAATCATAAAATTAAAACTGAAAAATTTGTAAGGATTAAAAATGCTTGTGATAAATTAAGTGATAAACAACAAATAGCATATGATGCTTTAGTTAATGAAAAAGAAATGAAGCTTACTAAGTGGCGTTTGTTATATAAATCAATTTCAAAAACATTAGAAGATAAATGTTTTGTAGAACAATTTGATAAGCAAGTAGTTTATATAAATGAAAATAATTTTATATCTGATAATGAAAAAATACTTAATAGTCATCAAATAAGTGCCATGGATACAATTGAAAATAGTGATAATAATATAGTTTTATTACAAGGTGTTACAGGTTGTGGTAAAACAGAGATTTATTTACAATATGCTTCAAAAATGATTAAACAAAAAAAACAGGTGCTTATCTTAGTCCCAGAAATTGCACTGACACCTTTAATGATTAGTCGTTTTAATAATCGTTTTAAACAAGATTGTGCAATATATCATTCAGGTTTAAATAATCAAGAAAAATATGAACAGTATTTAAGAGTATTTAATAATGAAGTTAATGTAGTTATTGGTACAAGAAGTGCTATTTTTATGCCTTTTGAAAATCTTGGTTTAATTGTAATGGATGAGGAACATGATTCATCATATAAACAAGAAACAAACTTACATTATCATACACGGGATGTGGCTATCTTTAGATCTAAGATGGCTAATTGTAAGTTAATATTAGGAAGTGCAACACCATCGGTTGACTCGTATGCAAGAGCTTTAAAGGGTGTATATCAATTAGTTAGTATTACTCAACGTGTTAATAATAGTTTTGCAGATATTATCTGTGTGAATACTAAAAATGAAATGAAAAATCTGCAACCTTATTTAATTACAAATGAATTAAAACAAAAAATAGGTGAATGTTTAAGTCGTAATGAACAAATAATTTTATTATTGAATCGTCGTGGTTATTCACCATACTTAAAATGTAGTAATTGTAATGAGACTAAGATGTGTCCTCATTGTGATCTTGCACTTAATTATCACAAGGTTGATAATACATTAAAGTGTCATTGTTGTGGTTATATTACAAGTTATGAAAGTACCTGTGATCATTGTAATAGTAAGGTGTTTGTGAACTTTGGTGTTGGTACTCAAAAACTACAAGAAGAAGTAACTCGTTTGTTTAATGGTGTAAAAATCCTGAGAATGGATGGAGATACTGTAAAGATTAAAGGTGCACATCAAAAAATATTAAATAGTTTTTCTAATCATGAAGCCGATATTTTAATTGGTACACAAATGATAGCAAAAGGGCTAGATTTTGAAAATGTTACTTTAGTTGGGATAGTGAATGCTGATAATGGAATTAATGGGGCTGATTTTAATGTGAATGAATCAATCTTTCAATTAATTACTCAAGCAGCAGGTAGAAGTGGTAGAGGAAGTAAAAATGGTCGTGTTGTAGTGCAGGTATTTGATGATAATAATTATGTTGTGAAGTCTGCATGTAATCAAGATTATGTTAGCTTTTTTAATCATGAAATGAAATATCGTCATCAAAGTAATAATCCTCCATATTCTTATTTAATAAGTATTGTATTTAGTGATAAGAATAAAGATGTTGTGGAAAATGAAATTAGAAATTTTAAAAGTGGTTTTACTTATAATAAATATAAGGTTTTAGGACCTGCGGAAATGATTAAATTAATTGATAAATATCGTTATCGTTTGATACTAAAAGGTAAAGATTTAGATGTTATGCGTAATGATTTAGCACTTGTTTTACAAAAATATAAAGAAAATAAAGGAAAGTGTAATGTAGTGATTGATGTGAATCCTACTCATTTACAATAGGGAATAGTATGCCAAGAAAAACAGCTTATAAGATATTGTGTGATGTATTAATAAATGATGCTTATGCATCTCTTGCAATAAAAAAAATAAATAATTTAAGTCCTGAGGATATGTCTTTAGCGACACAAATTATCTATGGTACTTTGCGTAATTATGATTTATGCACTTATCAATGGGTAAAATATACGAAAACTAAAGTTGTGAAACGTAATGAAATATTACTTAATATGGCAATGTTTCAATTGTATTTTTTAGATAAATTACCAACTTATGCCATCGTTAATGAAAGTGTTAATTTAGCTGATGGTAATTATCGTTCACTTATCAATGCAATCTTACGTAAATGTTGCGATCAACCACTACAATTAGCACAAGATGATACATTAGAATCTCTTGCAATTAATACATCAATACCATTGTGGTTAGTTAAAATGTTTAATGCTCATTATGGTAGTGAAAATTGTTATAAAATATGTCATTGCTTCACTAAATCTAAAGATATTATCTCAAGAATTAATCCACTTAAAATTAATATGGAGGATATAATTGGTGATGAATTAGTTGAAAAAATAGATGAATATGCATTTATTTATCGTGGTAATATTGTACGTTCTAAATATTATGAACAAGGACTTGCAACTATTCAAAACTATTCTAGTCAAATGGCAGTTAAATTACTTGATCCTAAGCCTTTTGAAACAGTATTGGATGCATGTAGTGCTCCAGGTTCTAAAACATCGTTTATTGCAGGTTTAATGAATAATACAGGTAAACTTATTGCTTGTGACTTATATGAAAAAAGACTTGAATTAGTTAAGTCATCAAATGAAAGATTAAATGTTTTAAATTGTGAACTTAAAGTAATGGATGCAACATGTGCTGATACAATCTTGCATGATATGCAATTTGATAAGATATTATTAGATGTACCATGTTCTGGTTTAGGAGCTTTAAGTAAAAAAGCTGATATTAAATTTAAGGTAACACCTGAATCAATTGATGAAATCTGTATTATTCAAAATGATATATTAAATTCATGTAAGCATTTAATAAAAACAGGTGGTACAATAGTATATAGTACTTGTACTTTAAATAAAAAAGAAAATGAAAAGATGGTAGCAAAATTTATTAAAGAAAATGAAGACTTTGAACTAGTTTTTGAACAAACATTCTTTCCGTTTGAACAGTATTGTGATGGATTTTATGTTGCGAAATTAGTTAAAAAATAGATAATATGTTATTATAAATAAAAGGTGATGAATATGAAAACAATATACGATTATACATATGCACAATTTGAGGAGTTAATGTTAGCACAAAATTATAAAAAATTTAGAGCTAATCAAATTTTTGCGTGGTTATATAAAAAAAGAGTTACAACTTTTGATCAAATGAGTGATATATCAAAAGATACAATTGAATGGTTAAATAGTAATTATACGGTAAGTCCACTAACGATAGTAGATAAACAAGTTTCAGAAGATAAAACTTGTAAGTATTTATTTAAACTTAGTGATGGTTCACTTGTGGAATCAGTTTTAATGCATTTTGATTATGGTAAAAGTTTATGTGTAACATCACAAATTGGTTGCAATATGGGTTGTAAGTTTTGTGCATCAGGTTTATTAAAAAAGAAACGTGATTGTACAAGTGGTGAAATGGTTGCCCAAGTAATGGCTGTTCAAAAAGAATTAGATTTAGATGGTGAACGTTTATCTCATGTAGTAATTATGGGAACGGGTGAACCTTTTGATAATTATGATAATGTACTAGGTTTTTGTAATACAATAAATCATGATAAAGGACTTGCAATTGGTGCTCGTCATATTACGATAAGTACTTGTGGATTAGTAGATAAAATACTTAGATTTTCTAAGGAAAATGTACAATATAATTTAGCTATTTCATTACATGCACCAACTGATGAGCTAAGATCACAAATTATGCCTGTTAATCAATCATTTAATCTTAATAAACTAATGGGTGCATTGAATACTTATTTAAAGGAAAATAATCGTAGACTTACATTTGAATATATATTATTAAAAGATGTTAACGATTCTCAAGCAATGGCTATTAAACTTGCACAATTAATTAGAGGTATGAATGCATATGTTAATTTAATACCTTATAATGAAGTAGATGAAAATGGTTATAAGACATCAAATATGAAAACTGCAATGAAATTTTATGATACATTAATGAAAAATGGTATAAAATGTACTCTTAGAGCAAAGCATGGTGATGATATTGATGCTGCATGTGGGCAACTACGTGCTAAACATGAAAGGAATTAACTTATGAAAACTTATGGATTTACTGATCGTGGACTAGTTCGACGAAACAATCAAGATAGTTATATTATCGCTTATAATGAAATAGGTGATCTTTTAGCTGTTGTTTGTGATGGAATCGGTGGTGGTAAATCTGGGGATGTTGCATCTAATTTTATTGTGAGATATTTTAGTGAACATTTTAGTAGTAATAAGGGTTTTACTGATAAAGATGATTTATTATTATGGATTCAAACAAATTTAAAAATGGCAAATAATCAACTTTTTGCTTATTCTACAACTAAAAAAGAGTATGCAGGTATGGGTACTACTTTTGTTGGATTGTTTGTAACTAAGGTAGGAAAATTTGTTGTGAATATTGGTGATTCTAGGGCTTATGCCTTATTTAGTAATAATGTATTTAATCAATTGAGTGAAGATCATACTTTAGTTCAAGAAATGATTAATCAAAAAGAAATAACGAAAGAAATGGCTAAAATTCATGAACAAAGACATTATATTACAAATGCTTTAGGTGTATTTGATGCAATTAAAATTGATATATTTAATATAGTAGAAGATGTTGATTTCTTTTTGTTGTGTTCAGATGGTTTACATGGATATGTTGATCAAGAGTTGATAAATGATATCGCATGTAATAAAAATTTAAGTAGTAAACAAAAGCATCGAATATTAATTGATAGTTCCTTAGCGGTTGGTGGATATGATAATATTACTGTTGTTTTAATTGAAATGAAGGGGGAAAATAGCTAATGATTAAACTTATTGCGAATCGTTACCAATTACTTAAACATATTGGTCAAGGTGGTATGGCGGATGTATATGTTGCATTAGATACTTTATTGAATCGTGAAGTTGCAATTAAAATATTACGTGGAGATTTAGCTAGTGACCCTTTAGCTTTATTGCGATTTCAAAGAGAGGCTAAAGCTTCTTGTTCACTAGTTCATCCAAATATTGTCGAAATATTTGATGTTGGTGAAGATAATTCGCGTTATTTTATAGTAATGGAATACATTAAAGGAAAAACATTAAAGCAATTAATTTCTATTCGTGGAGGGCTAACTGTTGGTGAATCCGTTTCGATTATGAAACAAATTGTTAGTGCAACAAATGAAGCTCATTGTAAATCGATTATTCATCGAGATATTAAACCGCAAAATATTATCGTTAATGATGATGGTAGTATTAAAATATTAGATTTTGGTATTGCTTTAGCTCATGATGCATTACAATTAACTCAAGGTGACTCTGTTATGGGTTCTGTCCATTATCTAGCGCCTGAATTAGCTCGTGGTGAAAGTGCAAGTTATCAAAGTGATATATATAGTTTAGGGATAGTGTTTTATGAATTATTAACTGGTCAAGTTCCATTTAGTGGTGAAGCTTTAGTTCAAGTTGCACTAAAACATATGCGTGATGAAATACCTGCTGTTAAAAATGTAATTATAAAATGTCCACAATCGATAGATAATATTATTATAAGAGCTACGGCAAAAAATAAAGCATTTAGATACAATAATTGTGTTGAGATGTATAAGGATTTACAAACGTGTCAAGAAATAAGTAGAGCAAATGAGCCGAAGGTTATTTTTGAAATTAATGATGGAGATACTACTAAAGTTATTTCTAAAGTCAATAACTCAACTGATAAACGTAAAAGTGAACATGTTAAAGTAGTAAAAAGTTTTGATAGTGAAGAACAACAGCTTTACCAACAACAAAAAATCGAACGAAAAAAAGAAATTAAAAAAGTTAAGGCAAAACAAAAGAAAACAAATATATCAATGACTGTATTATTAGTTGCAGTAATTATAACAAGTGTTTTTGCTATAATTATGTTGATTTTATTAAATAGTGGTTTTAAAGATAATAAAAAGCAAAATCCGTTGCCAAATTGCTTAGGGATTACAGTGGATGAGTGTAAGGTATTACTAAGTGAAGTTCAATTAGGAATTAATAGTAGTAATATTGAGTATGTCTTAAACGATAGTTTAGAAGAAGGTTTAATTATTTCTACCTCTATTGATCATGGTACATTAATGAAACCTGATGAAAAAATTGCTATTGTTGTAAGTAGTGGGATTTATTTGGTAATGGATGACTATGTAGGTATGGATATTAATGATGCTAAAAATGCCGTTAATGATAAATATAGTAATGTTAGAGTTTTAGTTGTTGAAGCTGAAAGTGATCAAAAAGCAGGTACTGTTATTAAACAGGATTTACTTGAACCACAGGCTAAGTTTAGTCCAAAAGTTGCACAAGATATACGTTTAACGATTGCGAGTTATCCAAGTGTTGTAATACCTCATAGTATTATTGGAATGGATATTTATGAGGCTCAACAATATTTGGAAAGCTTAGAGATAGTTGTTATATTAAGTTTGTTAGAGTCATCTGTTGATAGTGTTGTTGATACAGGCGTTGTTGTAAGGTGTTCACCTAATACAGGTGTTTCATATACACAAGAAGATGGTAATTATGTTACCTTATATTATTATTAGGAGAAAAAGATGGTAGGAAGAGTTGTTAAGATTATATCGAATCAATTTGAAGTTTTGTATGAAAATGAAGCTATCAAATGCGTTGCTATGGGTAAAATACGTCTACAAAAACAAATTGTAGTTGGGGATTTTGTCGAGTTTGAAAAGTTTGATAGTCAATATGGTATACAAAAAATATTACCAAGAACTAATGAAATGATAAGACCGATGATTGCTAATGTTGATCAAGCTATGATTATAATGTCGGCTGTCGAGCCAGATTTTTCATGTCAGTTGATCGACCGTTTGTGCATACTTGTAAATCATGCTAATATCAAGCCTATTATTGTTGTTACAAAACTTGATAAGTGTGATAAAGATTTGGTTAGGGTTAATAGATATATTGATGATTATAGAAAAAGTGGTTATAAAATTATTTGTGCTACTAAAGGTGTTAAAAACTTAGAATTAATTGAATTATTCAAAGATAAAATTACAGTATTAACAGGGCAAAGTGGCGCTGGCAAGTCAACTTTAATTAATACTTACAATACTGATTTCGAAATCCACACACAGCCAATTTCTAAGGCTTTAGGGCGTGGTAAGCATACTACAAGACATACACAGCTTTTTAAAGTTTGTGATGGTTATGTAGCAGATACACCAGGTTTTTCTTCACTTGACTTTGAATTTATGAATGTTACTGAAGTAGAGGCTGCTGTTAGTGATTTTAATGGGCATCGTGATAATTGTAAGTTTAGGGATTGTAAGCACCATAATGAACCTAATTGTGCGATTAAAGAGGGTGTTGAAGCTAAAACTGTATCTAAAATACGTTATATTAATTATATTGATGTATTAAAAATTGTTATGAATAAAAAGGAGAAATACTAATGAATATTGTTGCGCCTTCAGTTTTATCTATGGATTTTTCGGATACTAAAAAAAGCATTGAGCAATTAAATAACTCAAATGCAAAGTGGATACATTTTGATGTAATGGATGGGGTATTTGTAAATAATATTTCATTTGGAACAGATATTTTAAAGGGAATAAAAAAATCTTCTGATTTGATAATGGATGTACATGTAATGATTCAAGATCCTTTTAAATACGCCAAAGACTTTATTGAGGCGGGTGCAAATTATTATACTTTTCATTATGAGGCAATGAAAAATGATGAAAAAATCATTGAACTGGCTAATTATGTAAAAGCAACAAATACAAAAGTTGGTTTGAGTATCAAGCCTGATACAGATGTGAATAAAATTGAACATTTAATAAAATATTTTGATTTGATTTTAGTTATGTCGGTTCAACCAGGTTTTGGTGGACAAAAATTTGATGAAAGAGCAGTTTTAAAAATACAACAGATCAAAAAAATTATTAATCAATTATCTATGGATATTCTAATTGAAGTTGATGGTGGTATTAATTATGAAAATGGTAAAAAATGTCGTGAAGTAGGGTGTGATGTTTTAGTTGCAGGTAGTTATATTTTTAAAAATGATATAAATGAAATGGTTGATTCTTTATTGTGAAACAGTGTTATTTAGTTTTAACTAATGCGAATAAATTACCACCTAATAATAGTGACTTTATCGGTGTTGATAAAGGAGCTTTTTTATGTGCTAAAAATAATTATCAAATGATTGCATGTGTTGGTGATTTTGATTCGGTGACAAATGACCAATATAAACAAGTGTTAGAGTTTTGTGATAATGTTATACGACATGATCCCATTAAAAATTATTCGGATAGTGAACTGGCAATTAATTATGCAATTGAGTTAGGATATGATAAAATTGTAATGATAGGTGGTATTCAAGATCGTTTTGATCATAGTTATGTTAATTTGATGTTACTTAAACAATATCATAAGTATTTGCATATTATAGATGATTTAAATCATTTATTTATTTTAGATAGTGGAAAACATACTATATTAAAAGATGGATATAAGTACATTTCATTTTTTTCATTAGAAGATGTTGTTATAACATTAGAAAAGACTAAGTATTTATTGAATAAATTTGTATTAAAAAAAGATAATCGTTTAGGATTATCTAATGAAATTATATTTGATGATTGCACAGTTAGTGTTAATGGTTTGTTATTGTGCGTTTTAAGTAATGATAGGTAAAATTTATATCTGACAATTTTGATTTGATCACTATTGTCTTTTTTTATTTTTATTTGAATGTTTATTAATGCTTAAATAGGCTATAAATTAAGCTGTATTGATAAGCCATAAAAAAAAAGAGCCTTTCGACTCTTTTTTTTAACCGTTTTGTTGAGCTTTTAATGTTTTTAAAGCACGGGCAGAAATACGGATTCTTTGGGGTTTCCCATCAACCATCACCTTAACTGTTTGTAAGTTTACATTCCATTTACGACGCGTAGCGTGTAATGAATGTGAACGTCTATTACCAGATAAAGCTTTCTTTCCAGATACGGCACAAACTCTTGACATACCGTAACCTCCCTTCTTTGTTTATATATCGCCTAAAAATAATAACACGTCTGTATTGTTTTTGCAACTATTATTGTAGTAAATTTTTTTTTTTTTTTAATACATAAGTAAAAATGGCTTATTTATTGTATAAATTTTATTTAGTTTGTTTGTAATGTGTCAAATTAAAAAGAAAATACTATAATATAATGGTCTAGTATGTTAATATTATAGATGTATATGGCTAGGAGGGTTTTGTTGTGAATAATAAACAAATTTTCGCAGCTCTTGAAATAGCGGATCATGAGATTCGTTTAATAGTAGGAGAATTTTATAATACTCGTTTTAATGTAATAAAAGTTGAAAGAGTAGAGGTATCAGGTTTAAGTAATCTACATATCACAAATGATAAATCCATTACTGAAGCTATTAAAAAAGCTGTTGATAATGCTTCAAATAAAATTGGAGCAAAAATTGAAAAGGTGTTACTAAGCATTCCGTCAGTTAATGCTATTAGAATACCTGTAAAAGTAAATGTAAAAAATAATTCGATTGACAAAAAAATAACGATTTTGGATATCAAAAATGCAATCAATAAAGCTATGTTAACTGAGATAGATGATAAGTTAGCCTTAATTAATGCAATATGTGTTAAGTATACAACTAATGGAATCACAAGTCGCAGAATGCCTCTTGGAGAAGTTAGTGATGACTTAAATGTTCATATTGATTTATTATGTGCTGATAAAAAAATTGCTTTTGAATATGCACAATGCGTTGAAAGAGCTGGTGTTGAAGTTATTGACATTAGTTTAGATAGCTTTGCTATTGCGAAGGAAGCTTGTTTATTTGAACAATCGGTTAGTCAAAATGTAGTAGTATTAAAATTAGAACGTGGATCAACAACATTTGCACTTATTAAAAATGGACGTTTTCAAAATTGTGAAGTTATTGAAAAAGGTTTTGGTGAATGGGTTGGGAAAATTTGTGATCATTATAAATTACCGCTTGATGTAGCTACAAGACTTTGTAAATACAATGCTAAATTAGATATTAAGCAATGTGTTAATAGTCCTATTTATATTTGGGCTAATAATGGTGAAACTGCAACTATTTCAGAATTACAACTTAGCGAATCAATTGCGAAAGTTTGTGATGAGTGGATTGAAATGTTGAACGAAGTTTGTACACCAATTATAGATAGTGGTCCAACACAAATTATAGTAACAGGTGAAGGTACAGAAATTGTTGGTATAGAAGAGTATATTAAACAAAAACTAACTTGTGCAGTAAAAAAATATACTCCAGAAACATTAGGAGTTAGAAGTGCTACTTTATCAAGCTGCTTAGGTTTATTTTATGCTTATGCTGATTTACATTTATTACTAAATCCTGAAGTTAATAGTATGGATATGGATCAATTTATGGAAACTGTTCAGTATAAACCGCTTAAAGCTGATGAGGAAAATACCTTAACAAATAAATTAAAGACGATGCTATTTGATAGCAAAAATAATTAAAAAGGGAGAAAAATATGAGTCAAATTCAATTTAATCAAGTTGCAAAAATAAAAGTGTTTGGAATTGGTGGTGGCGGATGTAATGCTGTTAGCCGAATGGTAGAAGAAGGTGTTCAAGGTGTTGAATTTTTTGTTGTAAATACTGACCTTCAAGTTTTACAAGCGTCACCTGTAGAAAATAAGATTATTTTAGGTAATCTTGGTGCTGGTGCAAATCCTGAAGTTGGAAGACTTGCAGCAGAAGAAAATGAAGAAGTTATTCGTGAAGCTATCAAAGGTGCTGATATGGTTTATATCACAGCAGGTCTTGGTGGTGGAACAGGAACTGGTGCAGCTCCTGTTTTCGCAAGAATTGCGAAAGAAATGAATGCGTTAACAGTTGGTATTGTTACTAAACCTTTCAGATTTGAAGGAAAAAGACGTACTGAACAGGCTATCGATGGTTTATCTGAATTATCAGAATATGTAGATTCACTTATTGTTGTATCAAATGATCAATTATTGAATGTTATTGGTAATATTCCTTTAATTGAAGCATTTAAAGAGGCTGATAGTGTACTTCGTCAAGGAGTTCAAACGGTTACAGATTTAATTGCAGTACCATCATTAATTAACCTTGACTTTGCGGACGTTAAATCAGTAATGGAAAATCAAGGATGTGCATTAATCGGTATTGGTATGGCTCAAGGTGATAAAAAGGCTCAAGAAGCTGCATCTAAAGCTATTCATTCACCTTTATTAGAGGCACAAATTAGTGGTGCTAAAAAAGCAATTATCAATGTTACAGGTGGTACTACTGTATCATTACAAGATGCTAATGAGGCAGCTGAATTTATTCGTGAAGCAGCAGGAGATAATCTTGATGTTATATTTGGAGTTTCTATCAATGAAAAAATTGGTGACTCAATTATTGTTACAGTAATTGCAACAGGTTTTGATATGGATACAATGAATATTAAATCTAAAAAAGTTGTTACTGAAACACCTGAAATTGTAAAAGTAGAAAAAAATGTTGAAGTAGAAGAAGATGGAGATATACCTAGATTCTTTAGGTATAGATAAAAGAAACCTTTGGTTTCTTTTTCTTATGAAAGGGTAAAAATGATAAATTTAATAGATGCACACACACATACCATTTCTAGTGGTCATGCGTATAGCTCGCTGTGTGAAAACATTAAGCACGCAAGCAGTATTGGCTTAAAGTACTATGGATTAAGTGACCATGCACCAAACATGCCTGGTGGTCCTCAACTTTTTCATATAACTAATCAAGTATCAATTCCAAGAATAATTGATGGGGTTATTGTTCTAAGAGGAGTAGAGTTAAATATTTTAGATGAACATGGTAATGTTGATATTGCTGATGAATTTTTAAAAAATCTTGATTATACAATTGTATCTTTACATACACCATGTATAGAATCTTTAGGTATTGAATTAAATACTAAAGCTTGCGTTAATGCGATGAAACATCAATATACTACTATCTTGGGTCATCCTGACGATAGTCGTTTCCCAATTGATTATGAAACAGTCATTAAAGCTGCAAAAGAATTTGATGTTTTAGTAGAAATTAATTCATCATCTTTAAATCCTAATGCTTATCGTCAAGGTGCTAAAGGTAATTATAAAACTATTATTGAATTATGTAATAAATATCGAGCTAATGTAATATTAGATTCTGATGCTCACATTTGTTATAATGTAGGTAATGTTAAAAATTCTATAAATATTGCGAATGAATATGGTTTGGATCAAGAATTAATTGTTAACTATAATGAAAAGTTAATTGAAAAATATTTTTTATCTCACTATAATAAAGAGTGTAAATAAAATAGGTGTTTAAATATTTAAAGAAGTTTACAATAAGATTTATTAGATATTAAAATTAGTTGAAAATCTTTTAGATTTTATAACAATAAAGTGAAATATAATTAGTAAAGCCATTATTTATAATATATTGGATTTATTGATTTATTCACTTTATTTTTTGTAAAAATTAAAAGTAGTTTAGAATAAGGAGTTATTAAGTATGGCTAATATTATAAAAAAACATAAGTATTTATGTATTGCGCTTTTGATTGTATTTTTGGTATATCTACCATTTATATTATTTAATGATCATATGTGGATATTTGCAGGTGATTCATCTGAACAGGTTTTGAAAATATACTTACAAGGATGGACACGAATAAGAGAAGGGCAATTACCTTTTTGGGATTGGTCTAATTTTTTAGGTGCTAATTATTATGGAGGTAATAGTTTTTTGACAGTGGGATCACCATTTTATTATTTGGCTATGCTTTTACCTAAAAAAGAGATGATTCCATATTTTTTCTTAACACTTACTATTATTAAATCAATGTTGTGCACTATTTTCTCTTACATGTGGCTGCATAAATTAAATAACTCTAAATTTTCTAGTAGTATTGGCGCTTTAATCATTACATTTTCTGGTTTTATGATGCATATTTATTCAACTCATTTTTTAGATGTTGTAATATTTATACCTCTTGCTTTATATTTTGCGGAAGTATTTTTAAAAGAGAAAAAAGTATTAGGATTCTCATTAAGTATTGCCATAATTGGTGTTATTAATTACTATTTTTTGTATATTTTCTTATTTTTTATATCAATATATTTGCTTTGTCGATATATTGGAGATAATTTAGTGGAATTTAAATTTAAAGAGTTTTTTATTAAAGTTGGAATTTATATTGGTATTTTAATAATTTCTATATTAATTGCTATGTTTATTTTATTACCTAGTATGTATGCTATGGCAAATAATCCAAGAACTAGTGATATGGTTTTGAATTTTGATAGTATTGGTAGATTTAATTTATACCGCTTCATAACTTCATTTATTAATCCTGTAAATGATTGGAGAGCTAATGCGAATTATTTTATTAATACAACAGTTCATCCAGGTATTAGTTACAATGGTGGGATGAATAATTACTCAATGATTTTATTTGTTTGGTGTGTCCCTTTATTTTTAAGCTTAAAAAATTGTGTAATGAAAAAATCTTTATTAATATTATATGGTCTTTATGGTTTCTTTTCTTGTTTTAATATTTTTTATTATATATTCAATAATAGTTATGAAACAAGATGGATGGTAGTATTTTCATTTATCAATGCGATGCTAGTTGCCCATGTAATAAGTAATTTTAAGCTTATAAATAAGAAAATGTTCGTTATTAGTAGTTTTTTAGCAAGTGCTTTAATTGTTAGTTGTCTTTTTATAACTAATATATTTAATTTTAGTCCTGAGTTTTGGGGATGGGATATTATAATAAGAAATAGTTTTTTCTTGATTATATTTATTATTATGTATTTAGTTATATCGCTTAATTATCAAAAAATGAAATATTTGTTGTATGTTGTTTTGTGTTTTGAGATTGGACTATCGATGTATAACATTCTTTATAATCTTGATTCAAGTAACTATCCTTTAAATAATGAAACTTTTGAACAAATGAATCTTGGTGAAAATGAAGTAATTAATGCTATTAATGAAAAAGATGATGCTTTTTATCGTGTAGATATTGCAACCTTGTTTCCGTTTGGAATAAATGATGCAATTAAAGATGATTATAAATCATTTAACACATATCATTCAGTTTATAATTATAATCAAAGTGAATTTATTAAAGGTCGATTTGCCAATGAACAAGGATGGTTATTCAATCCACAAAGAGGTAAAACATTAGTTAAAAATATGTTGTCTAGTAAGTATTGGTTTTCTTATGGTGGTCAAGAATTTGATTATCCTTATGGTAGTCATTCTATGCATAAAGATATAGCGGAATATGGTTATGAATATTATATGACTGTGGATAACATTGATATATATCAAAACAGTTATTTTTTACCAGTTATGTTTGCGATGGATAAAACTATATCAACAGAAATATTTAATAAGCAAAGTATTTTAGTTCAAGATTATATTATGTCTAATTATTTGGTTTTTGATGACAGTGAAAATGAAATATTTGATATAAAACTGCCAAAACTAATTTTGGATGATGGTAAAACTTCTTGTTATAAAGATATTTCAGAGTATGATTCTGGTATATTATATATAGAATTCGCTTCAAATGCAGCAGGTGGCATCTTTATTAAAGATGCATCAGGTAATTTAATTTATGAAAATGCGGTTAATGGAGATAAGGGATATTTTGCTGTTAATTTGAATAGTGATATGGCTACCTTTGAAGCTTATTTGACTAGTGGATTTAAATTATACTATGATGATATGCTATGGTATGATGATATTTATAATAGTTTAATTGATGAATCTTTAAAAAATATAATTCACGATTCTAATTCAATCGATGGTGAAATAGAAATATTAAATGATAAATATATTTTCACATCAATACCTTATGATGAGGGGTGGAATGTTTTAGTTGATGGAGAAAAAGTTGATTACTTTAAAGTTAATAATGGATTTATAGGTTTTGGTATTGAAGCAGGAACACATACAATAGAAACCTATTTTATTCCTAAAGGATTAATTGTAGGTACAATACTTTCTATTTTAGGGTTTGTTTTACTATTTGTATTTAATAAAATTAATAATAAAAAATTTATTGATTAATAATTTAATGAAGTTTTTAAAGTGTGAAATAGAGGTATAGATATGAAAATTATGATAAGTGCTTGTCTATTGGGTGAAAACTGTAAATATAATGGTTGCAATAATTATAGTCAAAAACTTATTGATTATTGTAAAGGTCACACGATTATTAAGGTATGTCCTGAAGTTATTGGTGGATTAAAAATACCACGTGACCCATGTGAGATAGTTGATGGTAAAGTAATTAATTGTAAAGGAATAAATGTGAATGCTGAATTTGTTTGTGGTGCAAATAAATGTATTTGTATCGAGAAAGAAGAAAGTGTTGATTTAGTTATTCTTCAATCAAGAAGTCCTAGTTGTGGCATTGATAAAATATATGATGGTAGTTTTAGTGGAAAATTAATTAAAGGTCATGGTATATTTGCAAAATTACTAATTGATAATGGAATTAAAGTTATTGATGTTGAAAATATTTAATCTTATAATAATTGATTTTGTTAATTAATGAAATAAATGATTGGTTAATGAAAAATATTTCAGAAACATATTGACATATACTTTAAATGGTATATAATTTAGTTTATTAAAGATAGTGAAGAGAAAAGTATATTTATTAATACTTCAAAGAGAGCCTTGTTTGCTGAAAATAGGTAAGTTATTGTAAATAGAAAATGGTCTTGGAATCGTGTACCGAAACAATTTATTGTTAGGCTACAACGTGTGCGCCCGTTAAAGCGCTAGGGTATAGTTGGTTTGTACCTGATAAGTAAACTATTGTGAAATAGTTTAAAACTAAGGTGGTAACACGATAACTCGTCCTTTATATAGGATGAGTTTTTTTTAATAGAAGGGGATAATAAATATGATTGAATTTAAAAATGTTTATAAAACATTTAAAGGGAAAAATGATATTCATGCTTTAAATGGAGTATCACTTAAAATTGATGATGGATTAATTTATGGTGTTATTGGATATTCTGGTGCTGGTAAAAGTACATTGGTAAGAATAATCAATCAACTAGAGAATTGTAGCAGTGGTGAAGTTTTGATTGATGGGATAGATCAATCTAATTTGAGTGGTAAACAACTAAGAGAATCACGACAAAAAATTGGGATGATATTTCAACATTTTAATTTAATGTGGTCAAGGACAGTGTTTGAAAATATCGAATTTCCTTTAGAGATTGCAAAGGTTAAAAAAAGCGAGAGAATTAAAATCGTAAATGAATTAATAGCTATGGTTGGACTTAATGGTCGTGAGTTTAGTTATCCTAGTGAATTATCAGGGGGACAAAAACAGCGTATCGGAATTGCTCGTGCTTTAGCGAATAATCCGAAAATCTTGCTTTGTGATGAAGCTACAAGTGCATTAGATCCAGAGACAACTGATTCAATATTACAACTATTACAAAGTATTAATCAAAAAATGAATATCACAATTGTAATGATTACTCATCAAATGGAAGTTGTTCAAAAGATTTGTCATAAAATTGCTGTTATGAGTGATGGTAAAGTTGTTGAAGTGAATACCGTTAAGGAATTATTTGAAAATCCTAAACATGATGTTACTAAACGATTTACTCAAAATTTAGATGGAAATGTTAAGATAGAACAAATTAAAAAAGAATTAAAAGATATCTATCCTTTTGGTCAATTGTTGAAACTGACTTTTACTGGAAATACAAGTAGTCGTCCGATATTAGCTGAAACTATTCGTCAATGCAAACTTGATGTAAGTATTGTGAATTCTAATATTACACATTCGATTGAAGGACCAATTGGGGCAATGTATGTGAATATGGCAAATGGTGATGCTACAAGTTATCAACAATTTATTGATATGCTTAAAAATGAAGGGGTAAGTGTTGAAATTTTATGATACAATTTTTAGAAAAAATTGATATTGAGGCACTTATTAATGCTGTAAATGAAACACTGTATATGACATCTATATCGTTTGTATTTTCGATTTTCATAGGATTATTTATTGGTGTTTTACTATATCTTACAAGTAGTGATGGGTTATATAGTAACAAAATTATTAATAAAATAATGGATATGATTATTAATGTATTGCGAGCTATTCCATTTGCAATACTAATAATAATCTTGTTTGATTTAGCAACATTATTAACAGGTTCAATGTTAGGGGCAACTGCAGCTTTACCTGCCTTAATAATTGCAGCAAGTCCTGTATATGCACGAATGTGCGTTATTGCTTTTATTGAAGTTGATAAAGGAACTATTGAAGCTTCAAAAAGTATGGGGGCATCAAATTTTGAAATAATCTTTAAGGTATTAATACCTGAGGCATCAGTTGCATTAGTATCATCAGCAAGTGTTCTTGCGATATCATTGATATCTTATACGGCAATTGCTGGGGTTATAGGATCTGGTGGATTAGGTAATTATGCATACCTTTACGGATTTTCAAGAGGTAATAATGCAGTGTTATATACATCAACATTTTTAATAGTAGTAATAGTATTTGTTGTTCAGTTTGTAAGTGATTATGTCATAAAAAAAATCGATAAACGATAAAGGGAGAAAATTATGAAAAAATTATTTAAATTATTAGCAATTACATTAATTGCATTAGCTTTAGTAGGGTGTACAAGTAAACCAAAAGATGAAAATACTTTAATAGTTTCAGCAACTCTTGATCCACATTCAAAAATCTTAGAATTTGCTCAACCAATTTTAAAAGAAAAATATAATATTGATTTAGAAATAATAGTTTTAGATGATTATTACATCTTTAATAGAGCACTAAATCAGGGTGATGTTGATGCGAATTACTTTCAACATGTTCCATTCTTTAATGAAGATGTTGTTGCAAATGAATATGACATTGTAAACGCTGCAGGTATTCATATTGAACCTTTTGGCTTTTATTCAAATACAATTACAGATGTTAGTGAATTAGAAGATGGAGCAACTATAGTTATTTCTAATTCTGTTGCAGATTATGGTCGTATTTTATCTATTCTTGAAGCTAACGGATTAATCACTTTAAAAGAAAACACAGATATTCTAAGTGCGACATTAGAAGATATTGATCAAAATCCTAAAAATTTAAAGTTTGTAGAAGTTAAACCTGATTTATTAACTGCAACATTTAATAATGATGAAGGTGATTTAGTTGCTATTAATGGTAACTATGCAATTCAAGCGGGTCTAAATCCTACAAAAGATGCTGTGATTTTAGAACAAGGTGGTGCTGATAATCCATATGTAAATATCGTAGCGGTAAAAAAAGGTAATGAAACTAATACAAATATCGTTGCTTTAATTGAAGTGTTGAAATCAGATGAGGTAAAACAATATATTCTTGATACATATGCTGATGGTTCAGTAATACCAGCAAAATAGTAATAAAAAAGACCATTAATTTGGTTTTTTTTAATTAATTTATGGATATATTTAAAATTTCATTGATATTTTATTTTTTTATTGCTATAATAAGCCTATTATTTGAAAGGGAGTGCATTTTCTTGGACGACTCGCCATTACCCAGTAGGGTGATAACACATAAAATTAATTTAATATATAAATTTATTTTCTTTACAATGTCATATCATATAATGTCATAGACAATTTGTCGATGATTTTTGTTATGTAATAAATTAGGAGAATAATATGGAAAATATAGATAGTAATTTAATAATAGCTTTAGTAGTACTTGTTGCAATGTCGGCGTTTTTTTCGTCAACAGAAACAGCATTTTCTAGTGTCAATCGAATTAAAATTAAAAATATGGCAGCTGATGGAAATAAAAAAGCTAAGCAAGTTTTGATGCTGTCAGAAAAATATGATGAATTATTAACAACAATTCTTGTAGGTAATAACTTGGTAAATATCATGGCAACAGCAATTGCTACTGTATTATTCACTCAAATATTTATGGGTGATGCAGATAAAGGTGCCGCTGTTTCAACAATTGTTATGACAATTATTGTTTTAGTATTTGGGGAAGTAACTCCAAAATCTTTAGCAAAAGAGAGTCCTGAAAAGTTTTGTCTTGCAGTAAGTGGAATTATTAATGCGTTAAGATTAGGGCTAATGCCAATAAACTATTTGTTTTCACAATGGAAAAAATTGTTGTCTTATGTGTTTAAAATTAAAAATGAAGATGTCTTTTCTCAAGATGAATTAATCACAATAGTTGAAGAAGCACAAAATGATGGTGATCTACAAGAACATGAATCTGACTTAATTTGTGCTGCTATAGAATTTAATGATTTAGAAGTAAAAGAAATCCTAACACCAAGAGTTGATGTGTTGGCAGTTAGTATTGATTCTGATTTAAAACTTATTGAAGAATTTTTCCGTTTCAACAGCTTTTCAAGATTACCAATTTACCAAAAATCAATTGATAATATTATTGGTGTCTTACATGAAAAAGACTTCTACTATGCTTATTATAATAATATGCATGATATAAAATCAATTCTTAAATCAATTCAGTTTACAAGTAGTCACGTTAAAATATCAACACTTTTAAGACAATTACAAAGTACTAAAACTCATATGGCAGTTGTACTTGATGAATTTGGTGGAACAGCTGGTATTATAACGATGGAAGATATACTTGAAGAATTAGTTGGTGAGATTTATGATGAACATGATGAAATAAAAGAATATGTAAAGAAAATTGAAGATGATAATTATTTAATTGAAGGTGATTGTGACCTAACGGATATGTTTGAATTATTCGATATGAATGATGAAGAAGATAAATTTGATGTAGTTACTGTTAGTGGTTGGGTTATTCAAAACTTAGAAAGAATGCCTGTAGTTGGCGATACATTTATGTATGATCACTTATTTGTAACGATTGTGAGTTGTGATGAAAGAAAAGTTAATACAATTAAAATTAAAAAGTTATTAGAAAAACAAGATTAACTGTACTTAAAAGTGCAGTTTTTTTATTGTTTAAATATAAAATAAAAGGCATTTAATTGCATTATCAACATATTAAATGTAAAAATAATAAAATAATATTGAAATAAATAACCATTTAATATATAATTGCTTAAGCGAAGGTCTTTAAATTAATCCTGTGAGGTTAATAAGAGCTAAATCTTGAGTTATTTTAGGGTCCATAGCTGGGGGCCTTTTATTTTGGCCAAAGGGAGATAGTATGTCAGAAAAAGTTGATTTAATTTTAGATATTCATGAAAAACCAAAACCTGCAAAGTGGGCATTGCTTTCAGTTCAACACGTATTTGCAATGTTTGGTGCAACAATTTTAGTTCCAATTATTACGGGTTATCCAATTTCAGTAGCTCTATTTGCATCAGGGCTAGGTACACTTATTTATGCATGTATTACTAAATTTAAAGTTCCAGTTTATTTAGGTTCATCATTTGCTTACATTTCAGCTGTCTTAATTGCAACACAATCACTTGGTGGTGATATAAGTGCTGCACAAACAGGTCTTGTTTTAATTGGTGGTGTTTATGCAATAGTAGCTTTACTTGTTAAATTTATTGGTAAAGGATGGATTGATAAAATGTTGCCTCCTGTTGTAATTGGTCCGATGATTGCAGTAATTGGTCTTTCTTTAGCGTCAAATGCTGTTACAAATGCAGGTTTTGTTGCCGGTGGTGATTATAAAACCATGTTAGTTGCAACATTTACATTTGGTATTACGGCTTTATTTTCTACAAGAGCAAAAGGATTCTTTAAAATAATACCTTTCTTATGTGGAATTACACTAGGTTATGTATTTGCAATCATGTTGGGTATGGTTGACTTTACAAATGTTATGGCATTAATTGATCAAGGTAAATTCTTTGGTCTTCCAGAATTTATGTTTCCTGTTCAAATTGGCAACTTTGAAACTTGGCACTTTTATTTTGGTCCTGAAACTTTCGCAATCTTACCTGTTGCATTAGTTACAATCGCTGAACATATTGGTGATCATACAGTACTTGGTAAAATTTGTGACAAAAACTTTCTAAAAGAACCAGGGCTTGAAAAAACATTATTAGGTGATGGAATAGCTACAGCTGTTTCAGCTTTAATTGGTGGACCTGCAAATACTACATATGGTGAAAATACTGGAGTTATTGGTATGACTAAAATTGCATCAGTTTATGTAACATGTGGGGCTGCTGTTATTGCAATACTATTATCTTGTTTACCAATTGTGTCTGAAATTATTTCTACAATACCAAGTGCTGTACTTGGTGGAATGTCAATTATCTTATATGGTGTAATTGCTTCTAATGGATTACGTGTATTAATTGATAATCAAGTTGATTTTTCTCGTCAAAGAAATCTAATTGTTGCAAGTGCAATGCTTGTAATTGGTCTTGGTGGTGCTTTATTACCTTTAGGTAGTTTTGTAACTTTATCAGGAACAGCTCTTGCTGCAGTTGTTGGAATTACACTTAATTTAATTTTACCTGAATAAAAGCCTTCGGGCTTTTTTTATTTTTTATATGTTTTATTATTTATAATGATTAAAGTATAATAATATTTTAATCAGTAATTAAATTGTGAAAGACAAATAAATATTGTCATGTAAATTAATTATCTTAGATATTAATTGTGGTATAATATAACTTATAATTAATTAAAAAATAGATATTAAAAGTTGATATTTATATTATAGAATAAATAGGAGTGATATTATGCAACAATATTTTGTGAGTGTAGAATTAAAAATTAATGATGTTGTTTATTTTGATAATGAACAAACTCATCATATAGTAAAGGTAATGCGTTTTAAGAGTGAAGATATTGTTAAGGTTGTTGATGTTAACGGTAAGGGTTTTGAAACTTTTTTGTGCATTGATAATGTTAAATGTAGTGGTATTGTTATAAGTGAATTCTTATTAAATAATGAAATGGATATTGATGTTACTTTAGTTATGGCATTAATTAAAAAAGATAAATGGGATTATATGTTGATGAAATGTAGTGAACTTGGTGTTAAAAAAATTGTTCCTTTACAAGTGTCGCGTTGTGTTGTGAAAAGTGATGATGAAAAAATGGATAAAAAACTTGTTCGTTATCAAAAAATAGTTACTCAAGCATGTGAACAATGTAAACGTAATAGTATTCCACAAGTTACTAAACCAATAACTTTAAAACAACTTAAGGACTATACAAGTGATCTTAATCTTGTGGCCTTTGAGAGTGCTAAGGATAAAGGTTTAAAAATGCGTGAAGTAATAAAGTCTAATAAATCAATCACGGTTGTAATAGGACCTGAAGGCGGTTTTAGTGACAGTGAAGTTTTATTAATGAATGAAATGGGGTTTAATAATTTATCATTAGGTAAACGAATACTTAGGGCAGAAACTGCTGCTACTTATGTACTTTGTGCTATTGATGCATTATGTGAGTAATATGGATAAAATATTAAAAATATTAAATAAAGATAATAAATTTATTATCTTTAAAAGTAAAGATGAAAAAAATAGAATTAAAATGATGAATATGCAATTAAAAGGTAGCAATTTACAAATTAAAGTTAAAACTATTAAAGATTATTATGATTTGATAATTAATTATGAAAGTTTATTAACTAAAAATAAAATTCAATTAGCTTTTGATGATGTTATGTATGAAATAAATGATATATGGAATGGTTTAGATTTTAAGCAAAAGAATCAATTTATATTAAATCATTTATTAAAAGATATCGATAATATGAAATATTTTAATTATCAAGATACGAAAATATCAATTACTTTTTTTGATATTTTATTAAATGATTTATATAATAAACAAGTGGCAATATTAGAAAAACCACAATATTATAAACTTTATAAAGAATATCAAGCAAGAATTATTGATAGGGATTTTTATGGTATTAGTAAATATTTAGGTAATTATTTAGATGTAATAAATCTTGGAATAGATGATCATTGTTGTTTATATGATGAAAATTCATTTAAAATATTTATTCATAATCATAATCAATTTGAAATTTTATCATTATCGTTATCAAAGAAAACAAAAGATGTAGATATGCAACAATTAAAAGATCTTTGTTTAGCGTATATACAAAATGATAAAAAAGGCTTTATAAAATGTATTTTAGAATGTGATTATTATAGTGATAAAGTTATTAAAAAAATAACTAAAATTAAGATATAGGAGAAGATTAATGAAAACTTATGCGATAATGTGTCTGGGATGTAAAGTTAATACATATGAGGCTCAATCAATTAGTGATAGTTTAAAACAAAAGGGTTTAGTTGAAGTATCACCAAAAGAATTTGCGGATGTGTATTGTATTTTTACATGTGCTGTAACTAATGCTGCTGAAAGTAAGAGTCGTAAAAAGATAAATCAAGCAATAAGACAAAATCCAAAGGCGATTATTTGTGTTGTTGGGTGTCTTGTTCAAATTAAAGTTGATGAACTTAATCAAAATAGTGGTATTGATATTTTAGTTGGTTCAAGTGGTAAAGATAAAATAGTTGATTTAATATTGAATTATGAAAAAGATGAAGTTAAAATTAATCATGTTGAAAATGTTAGGGATAATATTGAATTTGATAATTTAAAGATTGAATCATTTAATCATCAAACAAGAGCCTTTTTAAAGGTTCAAGATGGTTGTAATCAATTTTGTTCTTATTGCATTATTCCTTATGCAAGAGGTAAGGAAAGATCACTTAATCCTGATGAGGTAATTAAGAGTGCTAAAATATTAGCTGTTAATCATCATGAAATTGTGCTTGCAGGTATTCATACTGGGCGATATGGTGCTGAATATAATGTTTCTTTAGCAAAGCTTATCGAAATGATTTTGGATGAATGCAAGGATTTAAAACGAATTAGAATATCATCTATTGAAATTAGTGAAATAAGTGATGAATTATTGATGTTGATGAAAAATAATCCAAGAATTGCAAAACACTTACATATTCCACTACAATCGGGGAATAATAAAACTTTAAAGGATATGAATAGACCATATACAACTGAAATGTTTACTAATAGAATTAATGAAATTAGGGCAATAATAAAAGATATTTCAATTAGTACTGATTTAATTGTTGGTTTTCCAAATGAAACAGATAATGATTTTGAGATTACATGTGACTATTTAAAAGCAATTAATTTCTCTTTTATTCATTGTTTTCCATATTCGGTTAAAACTAATACTGTTGCAGAAAAAATGAGTAATCATGTTAGTGAAATAGATAAGAAAAAAAGAGCTAAAATTGTTGGTGAAATATCACAACAACTAAATTATTGTTATCAAACATCATTTATTAGTAAAGATGTAGAAGTTATAATTGAATCATGTCATGATAATCAATCTTTTGGTCACTCAAGTGAATATTTACCTATTACTTTAAATCAAGTATATAAACAAAATCAAATTGTTGAAGTTAATTGTACTCATTATATTAATGATAAACTATTTGCAAAGGAGAAATAATATGCTACTATCACAAATATTTGAAAATGCAGGAGATATCCAAATCGATGGATTAGCGGTAAATAGTAATGAATGTTTGCAAAATTCATTGTTTTTTTGCATTAAAGGTATTGTTCATGATGGACATAGATTTGTCGGTTCAGCAATTCGTAAAGGGGCAGTTGCAGTTGTTCATAGTAGTGAATTAGCCTATTACAATGATAATGTTTCATATATTAAAGTTGGTGATACACTGAAAGCTTTGAATTATGTTGCTGATCTGTTTTTTGATAGTCCTTCTAAAAAAATGAATATTTATGCAGTGACAGGTACTAATGGTAAATCTAGTATTTCTAAAATGATCAAAGATATCGTTAGTAATTTTGATTCGTGTGGATATATTGGGACAATTGGTGTTGAATATAATGATACTAAAATTGAACCAACTTTAACGACACCTGAAATTATTAGTATTCATTCTCATTTTAATGATATGCTTAATAACGGTGTGAAAAATTGTTCTATGGAAGTATCAAGTATTGGTGTTGATCAACATCGTATTGATTCAATTGATTTTGATGTTGCCATCTTTACAAATTTAACACATGATCACTTAGATTATCATGGGACTATTGAAAATTATTTAGCAGCTAAAAAAGGTTTGTTTGATATGCTTTCAAAAGATAAAATTGGTATTTATAATGCTGATGATGAAAGTTCAAGTAAGATAGTATTTGATTGTAAGGCAAATTGTTATAGTTATGGAATAATTAATGATGCAAATTACCAAGCAAAAGATATCAAAATCATGCCAAATAAAACAACATTTACATTGCGTGTTGAAGGAAATGATTATTTTGTAGTAACTGATTTATTGGCTACATTTAATGTTTATAATCTTTTAGCGTCAATTGCTGCTATCCATAAAAGTGGATATGATATGAATGATATTATTAATTCGATTTCATGTATTAAACAAATTGATGGTAGAATGGAAAAAATTGAAGTAGGTCAACCATTTAATGTAATTGTTGATTTTGCACATACACCTGATGGTTTTAGTAAAATATTTGATTTTGCTACAAAGATAACACCAGTTAAAAATCGTATTATAGCAGTGTTTGGATCTGCTGGAAAACGTGATAGTAAAAAAAGAATCATATTTGGTCAACTTGCAGATAAATATTGTGATATGATTATACTGACAGAAGATGATCCTAGAAATGAAGTTGTCTTTGATATTGCTAGTGAAATAGCAAAAGGAATAAAAAAGACAAATTACATTATTATTGAAAGTCGATATGATGCTATAAGGCAAGCTGTTGAAATGGCAAATGTAAATGATACAATACTTTTACTAGGTAAAGGTGATGAGAATTTTATCTATGGTGAATTTGGAAAAGAACCGTATATGGGTGACGATAAAGTCGCTGAGGATGTAATAAATAATTACTATTTTTATAAGGGTCTCAGTGAGGATAATAATATTTAAAGTTATATTAATGTAAGGATATTAATCTATAATAGGATGTTATCCTTTTTTTATTGTAATCATTGTAGGAAATTATCGAAATAGTAAAATATATGGTGTAATTATTTTCAAATTTAATTGAAATAATAAGTACTTTTATTTGTATGATATGTAGAATATAATCTAGTTATGAGGTGGGGAAATGGAAAGTAGAGAACTACAAATATTAAAAATTCTTAATGATAAAAAAAGATTGTGTAGCTACACAGAATTATCAAAATATTTAAACGTTTCACAAAGACTTGTAAGGTACAGTGTTAAAAATATTTGTTCTGTATTTACCAAGTTAAATCATAATGTTATTATCTCAGTCCATGGAAAAGGTATTACTCTGAGTGATATAGCATTCGAAGAATTTAATAAATATTATGAATTACTTAATAGCCATCAAAACCCTACCTTTTTATCAAAAGACGATCGTGAATTAATGATATTCTTTATGATATTAAATTCAGAATATAAATGTACTAATGGATTTTTTCAAGAATATTTTGATGTAAGTAAAAGTTCGATAGATTATGATATGAGAGAGGTTAGAAAATATGCTAAAATATCTGATATTGAAATTGTTTGTAGTCCGAATTTGGGATTTCAATTTCAAGGAGATGAATTTTCAATTAGACTGATGATAATAAATAAAATTACTTTAAATTTTGATTTATCTAAAATTATAGCTGGTGATATTATAAATTTATTGACTAAGAAAGATATGTTAGTTACACAATATTTGAATTTAGCAAATATTAGTGTATTTATCTCAAATTTAACTAGTTATTTTATTATTGGAAATAAAGATAATAATGATCAGTATTTTAACCAAATGGTATTATATATTGCATTGTGGAAAAAAAGATGTGATGAAAAAATGGATATTTCAAATCACTACAAGTATAAAAGATCGTTTGAAAATTTACATTTAAAACAATTAGTGGACAAAATTTCAGAAGATTTAAATTTAAGTTATGTTAGTGTGAGTGAAAAAAGTTATCTTTACTGCATGTTAAATTCTCTGAATTTTAAAAGAGACTGTGGGGTTGATGATAATTGGCTAAAAAGTCAAATTTTGACTATTAGATTAATAAATAATTTAACTGATAAAACAGGATATTCATATATCAATGATGATCGTTTATTCGCGAACCTATCATCTCATATAAATTATCTTCTTAAAAGATTAGATGAAGGTATAAAAATATATAATCCGCTATGTGAAATGGTCATGGATGAATATAAAGAGTTGTTTAATAACATAAAAATAAGTTGCAATGAAATTGGTGTATTATTCAAACAAAACATATCAGACGAAGAAATTGCTTATTTATTAATTCATTTTAAAAGTAGTGAAGAAAAGAAGACGGTATTAGAAGGTAGTAAATTTAAGGTTGCTCTATTGTGTGTTCACGGAATTGCAACAACTGAATTACTTATCGAAAGGTTAAATAACAAATATGATTTTAAAAGTATATATAGACTTAATTTAAGTGAAATTCAAAATATTAGAAATATTGATATCGATTTTGTAATAAAAACTAGCGATATTAATATACGTGATGTTGCTTCAGTAAAAATAAGTCCGTTATTAAATCAAGAAGATCAACAATTAATCGAAAAATTTATAAATGAAAGTGAAATTATATCAAAAGAAAATGATAGTCATGAAGAAAAATATGCAGTGTTGTTTGAAGATATTAAAAAAATAGTTTTTGATGTAATCGAAAAAGATGAACAAAATGCAATCGAAAATGAATTAATGAAATTGTTTCAAAGAAATAATATAAACATTAAGGTAAAAGGAAGACAACCAATGATAAGTGAGATACTTGATGATCAGTCAATACAACTGAATTTGAATGTTGAAAGTTGGCAACAAGCCATAATAAAAAGTAGTGAGCCATTAATTAATAAGAATATTATTACACCGGATTATGTAGAAGCGATGATAAACACAGTTAATGAATTTGGACCATATATTGTCATAGCTCCACATTTGGCATTAGCGCATGCTAGCTCTTTTTCTGGGGTAAATGAATTAGGACTTAGTGTAGCAACATTTAGTCCTCAAGTAAAATTTAGTCATGAGGACAATGATCCAGTAGGGATAGTATTTTGCCTAGCTGCAACTAGTGGTAACTCACATTTGAAAATAATATCAACATTAGTTAAGCTAATTAATGAAGAAGGAAAAATTGAAGAGTTGATAAAGCAAAAGGAAATAAGCAAGTTTAAAGAAATATTATTCAATCTTGAATAACTAAGGAGAAACAATGAAAAAAATTAAAATATTAATGGTTTGTGGTGCAGGTTTAGGGAGCAGTTTGGCTTGCGAAATGATAGTTGAAGAAGTTATAGATGATTTGAAAATAAAAGCTAATTTAGAACACAGTGATATATCAAGTGCTAAAGGATATAATGCTGATATCATTATTACTGCAAGTAATTTTCAAAAACAGTTTGAAAAATTTAGCATCGATGAAACAAAAACTAAGTTGATATATTTAAAAAATATTGTAAGTAAAGTAGAAATTAAGGATAAACTTGTACCAGTTTTAACAGAATTAGAAATTTTATAATAATAGGGAGAAATTAAATATGGATATTATTAATTTTATTATTCAAAATATACTAACAGAGGCATCAATAACAATAGCTTTAATAGCAATGCTTGGATTGATATTGCAAAAAAAAGAAATAGGTCGAGTAATTTCAGGTACATTTAAAACATTATTGGGATTTCAAGTTTTATCAGCTGGGTCTGGTATTATTGTTCAAGTATTAATATATTTCGGACAAATATTTTCAGAGGGATTCCAAATGGAAGGTATTATACCATCTATAGAATCAATTAATGGTCAAGCTATGACAGAATTGGGGTTAGGTAGTCAAATCGCTTTTACTTTCTTAGCTATATTTGTTGTTAATGTTATAATAGCTCGTTTTACTAAATTTAAATTTATATTTTTAACTGGTCAAGCTGTTTTGTGGATGGCGACGATGTGTACTGTATTTGGCTATTTTGCCGGACTGAGAGGATTGACACTAATTATTGTAGGAGGAATTGTAGGGGGAATATTTGCGGTCTTAATGCCTGCTATTGCTCAGCCAACTGTTAAAAAAATTACAGGTAGTAATGATATTGCACTTGGTCATTTTTGTACAATAGGATACATGTTCACAGCTTTAATTGCTAAATTTACAGGTAATGTAAAGAATTCAACAGAAGATATTGAATTGCCAAAAAGTTTAGAGTTTTTACAAGATACTTATTTATCTGTTATGGTTGTTATGGTACCAATGTTTATGATTACTGCATTTTTTGCAGGTCCTGAATTTTGTGCTGAGTTTGCTGGAAGTAAACATTATTTAATGCACGCATTTTTACAAGCTATTCAATTTGTTGTAGGTATTTATGTACTACTAGCAGGTGTTAGATTACTATTGGGTGAAATTGTACCTGCATTTAGAGGGATTGCACTAAGATTAGTACCAGATGCTATTCCAGCGCTTGATTGCCCAGTCTTATTCTCATATGCACCAAATGCTGTTATTGTTGGCTTTGTATTTACTACAATTGGTAGTGTTATTGCGATGCTTGTATTACCGATGTTTGGATTAGCAATGATTCTTCCTGGAATGTTAACTAATTTCTTTGCAGGAGGTACTGCTGGAATATTTGGTAATGCTTGGGGAGGAAGAAGAGGTGCAATGATTTCAGGGATTGCTCATGGCTTCTTTATAACTTTATTACCAGCTTTATTAGTCGGAATATTCAATAGTTTAGGATTCATCAATGCTACCGCTACTGATGTAGACACAATTGTAGTTGCTATGTTATATGCGTGGATATTAATGCCATTATTAACTATGAGTAATTAGGAGATATTATGTTTTTTAAAAGAAAAAGTAAAATAAAAATAGAAAATGAAAATGAAAAAGAAGAAGTTGTAATTGAAGAAAATGAGTTAGTAGAAGTGAAAAAGTCGTTAGAAAATAAAATAAAAAATGGTGAAGAAAACATCGAATTGTTGATTGAAATTACAAGTCTTTGTATGCAATTAAAGCATAATATTGATGCGATTTATTATCTAGAAAAAATTCTTAGTATTAATAAGAAACTAGGTAAAAATTATAATGACTTAATGAATTTATATAATAGTGAAATGAGATTAGCGGCTGTAAATAAAGACAATGAAAAGGTTCAATATTATTTAAATAAAATAGATGAGCTTATGCAATTATCAAAGGATGTAATTAGAGGAAAATATGAGGGAAATTAAATGTATACATCATTAAATAAGGTATTAAAATCTGCTGCAAGATTCAATTATACTGTCGGAGCGTTTAATATGCATAATTTAGAAATGCTTCCAGCAATGATATTAGCTGCAAAAAAGCAAGGTGCACCAATAATTATTCAAACAAGTGTTGGTACTGCAGAATATATCGGTCATGAAGTTATAGTTAGTGTATGTAGGTCTCTTGCTGATTCTCAAAGTGTAGATGTTGTACTGCACCTAGATCATTGTACAAAATTTTCAGAAATTAAAAAAGCTATTGATTTAGGTTATTTATCAGTTATGTTTGATGGTTCAAGTTTATCTTTTCAAGAAAATATATTAAGAACTAAAGAAGTTGTTGCATACGCAAGTGCACGAGGAGTTTCCGTTGAAGCAGAACTTGGAACTATTAGTGGAAGTGAAGATGGTATATCAGCTGAAAAAGCATATACAGATCCTGAAAAAGCAAAAATATTTGTAGAAGAAACAAAAATTGATGCATTAGCTGTATCTGTTGGTACGTGCCATGGATCATATAAAGCAAAAACAGAACTTAATTTCGAATTAATAAAAAAACTACATGAGACAGTTGATATTCCTCTTGTTATTCATGGAGGAACAGGTGTTAAAGAAGAAGATATTAAATTTTGTGTTGATCATGGGATTCGAAAGTTTAATGTAGGTACAGAATTATTAGTGGGATGGACAAAAAAAGCTACAGAAATGTTTAATAACACAAAGGAAAATAGTTCTTTGAGAAATAATATAGTCCCATGTAATGAGTTGGTCAGTGAAGTAGTTTGTAGAAAAATTAAATTATTTTTAAATAATTAATATGTTATCTAAAATTATTATACTAGCAGGTTACACTGCATCCGGGAAATCTGTTTTAGGTAAAATGATCAATGAAAAAATTGGCGGATTTAAATTAATTGCTCTTGATGATATTAAAGAAAAGATATTTGATGAAAATGGATTTGATGATATAACAGAAAAAAATAAATTGATTCAAATTAGCTATAATGAGTTTTACAAAATTGTAGAAGATGTAATGAAAGAAAGTAGCAATATAATGATTGATTACCCATTTAGTGATAAGCAATATAATGCACTATCTTTACTTATTGCTAAATATAATTATGATTCACTAACAATTAGAATAGTTGGTGATATAAATGTATTGTTTGAAAGAAGGATTAAGCGTGACAAAGATAAAACGAGACATTTAGGTCATATTGTAAACTGCTATCATTATGGAATGAAACTAGAAAATAGATTAAATGCAAGTGCTTTAATAACGAAAAAAGAGTTTGTTGATGTCTGTTTGAATAGAGGTTATGATAGATTTGTAATTGGAAATCTTATGGAAGTTGACACAACGGATTTTTCTAAAGTTAACTATGATGTTATAATTAATGATGTCAAAAAGTATATTTTAAAATAGATGTAATATTAATATTCCGTTTATTAGGCATACCACAAGTATGGTTTGATAAATGGAATATTTTTTTAGAAATGAGTATTTAAAATAAATTAATATTTACATAACATTATTGATAAGTTCAGTAATTTTAATTGATTTGTTTATTTTTGATAATACTAGTTCTTGCATATAATATACATTTAAGTATAATATATATAGAACCAAAGCTATAATACATTAGTATCGTTACGTTAAAGTGGTTATATTATTTATAATAAAATAAATATAAGTAATATAATTTATTTCAATTAAGGAGAATGAAAATGAAATTAAGTAAGTATATTGATCACACATTATTAAAACAAGATGCTACAAAAGATGGTTTTATCAAATTATGTAAAGAAGCAATTGAGTATGATTTTAAAACAGTCTGTGTAAATCCTTCACGTATTGAATTATGTAAAGAATTATTAAATGGAACTGATGTGCAAGTATGTACAGTTATTGGTTTTCCATTGGGTGCTAATAGTTGTGCTTGTAAAGTTTTTGAAACATTAGATGCAATTAAATTAGGTGCTGATGAAATTGATATGGTAATTAATATTGGTGCACTAAAAGATCAAGATTATGATTATATAGTTGATGAAATTAAACAGATTAAAAAGGCTTGTAATGATACTGTTTTAAAAGTTATAATTGAAACTTGTTTATTAACTGATGAAGAAATTGCAAAGGCTTGTGAACTATGTTTGTTAGCTAATGCTGATTTTGTAAAAACATCGACAGGTTTTTCTACAAGTGGTGCAAATATTGAAGTTGTAAAAATTATGAAGGCAACAGTAAAAGATAATTGTTTGATAAAAGCTGCAGGTGGTGTTAGATCAAATGCTGATTTATTAAATATGATAAAATGTGGTGCTAATCGTATTGGGACTAGTAGTGGATGTGCTTTAATTGACGATAAAGAAGCAACAGTTGAAAATTATTAAGTGAAATCATGCTAATTTGTAACATTTATTAGCATTTTGAAAAGAAATATTATAAAAAGGTAAGATATCATTGCATTATTTCTTATATTCGTATATAATATTAACGGTTGCTTACAGAGGGGAGGGTTAGTATGCCTAGAGTTGTATTAAAAGAAAATGAAGTTTTGGATGATGCTCTTCGTCGTTTCAAACGTCAAGTATCTCGTAACGGAACCCTTGCTGAAGCTAGAAAAAGAGAATTTTATGTTAAGCCTGGAATTGCGCGCAAATTAAAATCAGAAGCTGCACGTAAAGCAAGTCGCAAGAAATAAAAGGAGAATAACTCCTTTTTTTTTATCTTTTGGAGAATGATATGATTTTTAATAAAAAATTAGTTGGTGATTTTATAATAATTGCCATAGGTAGTAGTATTTTAGCGTGTGGATTATTTAATATTCATGCACAAAGCAGTATTAGTGAAGGTGGAGTACTAGGGGCAACCTTATTGCTTAAAAATTGGTTTAATTTTAATCCTGCAATTACTGCCTTAGTTTTAGATTCAACATGTTATTTAATTGGCTTTAAATTATTAGGAAAACGTTTTTTGATCTATTCATTATATGCTTCAATGATGTTTTCATTCTCGTATTCACTATATGAGTATATTGGTGTTATACAATTTCTACAATTTGATAGCTTATTAATAACATCTATTGTCGGAGCATTGTTTGTAGGGATAGGTGTTGGAATAGTAGTAAGGCTTGGATCGGCATGTGGTGGTGATGATGCTTTAGCACTTGTTATTCAGCATCTTATTCATTGTAAAATATCGTTTGTATATTTCTTTATTGATATAGTAGTTTTATTATTATCACTAAGTTATATTCCATTTAATCAAATAGTTTATTCAATAATAACGGTAATGATATCTTCATTTGTTATTCAATTAATTCAAACATATAAATTTAAACATTGAAAAATGTTTTTTTTATAATAATTTGGTTAAGTAATTCATATTATTAAATGAAAGGGGTGAGTTTGTGCTAACACTTTCTAATAATAATTTGGTATTATCACCTATAAATAAAATATTAAAAGTTTCTTCTAACTTAGTGGAAATACAACTTAAAAATAAGATTGTATGTATAGATGGGGAAGATTTAAGAATAGTTGAAATATCTACTTATGAAATTAAGATTTATGGTTTATTTAAAGGAATTAATTTTTATGAACAATAAGGCTAAAATGTTATTTGGATTAGATAAATATGAAATAGATTATCCTGCCAATGTTTTTTTGAGTAGGGTAAATGAATTAAATATTTGTTTATATAATATTGAAATTAATAATGATCATTTAGTATTTTATAGTAATATTGAATATCGTAATAAACTAAAATCTAATTTTAATACAATTGTATATCTAAGAACTGTAGGCTTATTAGGCTTTAGTTTAAGAGTTTTTACTAATCCTTTTAAACTTATATGTATTGGTTGGGTATTCTTTTTATATATGGGTTTAAATAGCCTTATATTTGATATTGAGTTTCATTCAACAAGTAATTCTTTAGCAAGTGTAATTAATGATGAAATTAAACAATATTATAAGATTCCATTTGTTTGTGATGATAAATGTGAAATAGAAATAGAAAAGATAATTAGTGATAAATTTGCTGATCAAATTACTTGGATGAATATTGTTCGTAAAGGATCTAAAATGGATATTTACTTAACTACTAAAGAAATAGTTAAACCTTACATTGAAACTAATAATCAAATATATTCAACTAAAGATGCAATGGTAGTAGAATTTGATGTTTTAAGTGGTAATAAAGTAGTAAAGTTAAATCAAATTGTAGCTAAGGGTGATTTATTAATTGATAATAATATTAATGATGCTTTTAACATTAATAAGGAATTGAATACTAAGGGTGTAGTTTATGGTAAAACATGGTATACAATTTATAGTGAAATGGATTTAAGTAAGGATCTTAAAGTATTAGACCCACTTCATTTTTCAAGACTTATAATGAATTGTCGCAATGAAATATCCAAAGAAATTGATTTTGATGAACATATTATTAGTGAAAATATTATTGAATTTAAAAAAGAAGGTAATAAAATTATTATGCAAGTTCATTATACTTTGTATGAAAATATAACTAAATAATAATAAAAAAGATAAATAAATACTAACTTGTTGTAGCTGAAAATATGTGTTAGAATACAAATATATTAGTATAACATGGAGGATTTTATGACATATATTTTTATTGGATTTTTATTTGTATTTTTTGACATTACATTTTTTATAGTTAATTTAATGCCGGATTTTATTGGATTTGCTTTAATTTTTATGGGAGTTATAAAGTTTGATAATAAAGTTAATAATTTTATTAAAGTTAAACCATGGTTAATCTATATGGTAATTTATTCATTATTAACTTATTTATGTTTATTGTTAGGTGTTAATGTTAATAATATTTTGTTTGATATTTTAAGACATATATCAATAGTTATCATTATATATTGTGAATGGTTAATAATTATGGGGATTAATGAACTTGAAAAGATAAATACTATTGATTTATCTTTTGATAAGTTAATCAAAGTATGGAAATATAAAGTTATTTTGGCAATAGCAAGTGCTATATGTTCTTACTTGATTTTTTCAAGTATATTTGTATTTTTATTAATGGTAATTGTATTTGCTGCATTTGTGAATGAAGTATACTTTCTTGTATTAATGTATAGAGTACAAAAAATATATAATAAATAATTAAAGAATGAAAATGAAATAGTTTAAAAATATTGATAAGTGATATTATAATTAGTTATGTTATAAAGTATTTACTTAAATTATAAGAAATAAATAAGTGAAAAAGATTAATGTGAATAATTAATCTTTTTTTTATCTATTTTAATGCTATAATTAATAAGAAGGTGATAATATGGAATGTGTAGTAATTAATAAAACAAGAGATAAAAAGTGGCGTCAATATGATGAATTATTTGATAATACTTTAAAAGCTGTTATGGATAAATTTGAAATAAAGACAAATTATGTTGTTTCAATTATCTTAGCAAAAAATAAATATATACATAAAGTTAATTTAGAATATCGTAATATAGATAAAACAACAGATGTTATTACATTTGCATCTTTAGAAGGTGAAAACTTTGGGTGTGATGAAATTGAAGTAGAACTTGGTGATATCTTTATTAATGTTGATAGAGTTGTGAGTCAAGCGCTTGATTATCAACATAGTGAAAAAAGAGAAATTGCTTTTTTACTAGTTCATGGTTTATTGCATTGTTTAGGTTATGATCATTTAAATGAAGAAGATGAAAAAATTATGATTGATTTACAAAAGGAGATATTAGATCCTATTGTAAAAAGGAATGATGATGAACAAATTTAAAAATGCCTTTAATGGAATTAAATATTGTTTGGATGATAAAAGTATTAGAATACAATTAATTATATTTATATTAGTAATAATTGTAGGATGTATATTAAAGTTTAATTATTTTGAATGGATAATTATCTTGATTTTATGTTTTATAGTAGTTATTGCTGAGATAATTAATACGTGTATTGAAAAAGTTTGTGACTTAATAGATGAAAATGAAAATGATAAAATTAAAGTAATTAAAGATATGTCTGCAGCTTTTGTACTTATAAGTTCAATATGTGCAGTGGTTGTAGGTATGATTGTTATGATTAATTATATATGGAGGATATAAAATGAATAAAGATGAATTAGTTAATAAAGCTTTTGAAGCAATGGAAAATGCTTATGCGCCATACTCAAATTATCATGTAGGTGCTTGTGTTTTATGTAGTGATGGAACATATTTTTTAGGAGCTAATATAGAAAATGCATCATATGGTGCAACAAATTGTGGTGAGCGTAGTGCGATTTTTGCTGCCTATTCAAATGGATATCGTAAAGATGATATCGTTGCACTTGCAATTGTAAGTGATGGTGAAAAAATTGCTGCTCCGTGTGGTATTTGTCGTCAAGTTTTAAGTGAGTTAATCAATATGGATACACCGATTTATTTATCAAATGGTAAATTAGAAATAACTAAAACAATCGCAGAATTATTACCGATGAGTTTTACAAGTGAGGACTTATAATGAAATCAGGATTTGTAGCACTAATTGGAAGACCAAATGCTGGTAAAAGTACTTTATTAAATACTTTAATGAAACAAAAAATAGCAATTATTTCTCCTAAAGCACAAACAACAAGAAATAGTATTCGTGGAATAAGAACAGATGAAGATAGTCAAATTATCTTTGTAGATACACCAGGTATTCATAAGCCACAACATAGCTTAGGTGCACAAATGAATAAACAAGCTTATTCTAGTGCTAGAGGTGTTGATATCATTTACTTAATGGTTGATGGTACAGTTCCGTTTGGTACGGGTGATGAGTATGTTATGCAAGCAATCAAAAATATTCACTTACCAGTCTTTTTAGTAGTAAATAAAGCTGACTTAATCTCTAAAGATGATATGATGAATTTATTATTATTTTATAATCGTTTACATGATTTTGCGGAAATATTCCCTATTTCAGCATTAGAAAATGATAATGTTGATCAATTAATTGAATTTACTAAATTACGTCTTGAAGATGGTGTTAAATACTATCCTGATGATATGGTATGTGATTATCCAGAACAATTCATCATGGCTGAAATAATTCGTGAAAAAGTTTTAATGAATACACAAGAAGAAGTACCACACAGTGTTGCAATTGTTATTGAAAGAATTAAAAAACATAAAGGTAATTTAATTATTAATGCTATGATTTTAGTTGAAAGAAATTCACAAAAAGGAATCATGGTAGGAAAACAGGGTTCAATGATTAAAAAGATTGGTACTGAAGCACGTATTGAATTAAGTGAAATCTTAGGTGAAAAAGTTTATTTAGAATTATTTGTTAGGGTTGAAGAAAACTGGCGTAATAAAGAAAGTAAATTAAAACAATTAGGATATATTGAGGTTGAAACTGATTAATGAATGATACTACTTTAGGTATTATTTTAAAACAATCAGAATATAAAAATAATGATGCTTTAATTAAAGTTTTGTCTAAAGAATATGGTAAATTAAGTATTGTTGTGAAAGGTATACGCAAAGCTACTAGTAAAAATAGTAGTAGCTGTATGCCTTTTTGCACTTCTGAGTTTATATTTGATTATAAATATAATCAAAGTATTTATAATCTTAAAAAATCATCTATTGTCACAAACAATTTTAAGATTTATGATAGTTTAGACAAACTTAGTGCATGTAATGTAATAGCGCAAATTATCGATACAAGTATACCTGATATGCATAAAGACAGTGAACTTTTTGAGATCTGTGATTATTTATTAAAAAAGGTTAATCTTAATGTTGATATTTATATGTGTATTTGTTTAATCTTAGTTAAAATATTAAAAATTAATGGGATTGTACCTAATGTGAAGTGTTGTATTAATTGTGGTAATGAAGTAATTAGTAGTTTATCACTTCAAGGTGGAGGATTTGTTTGTAAAGGATGTCAGAAAGATTTTTATTTTGAATCACTTGCAGTAAATCGCCTTAAAAAATTTAGGTATCTTGTAATGGCTGAATATAAGGATTATGATACATTATTTGAATTGTTTACTTGTGACTTAGAAGATTGTGATTTATTCATGAATTTTTTAAAGTTACATAGTGGAACTAATATTAAAAGTTATGAGTTTTTTAAAGATAGCGTAATGTAATAACTTAAATAAGTTAAATAATTGTGTGCATTTTATAAGTGTCACAATTTTTTTTATATATAAAGTAAAAAAAATAAGTTAAGATGATGATTTTAAAAAACTCTACTGCTAGTCGGTTGTTTATTAATTATAATAATTGTAGTATCTTTACAGGAGGTACTTAAATGGACACAATAAACAATGAGCAATTTGGAAAGTTTTTATCAAAGCTAAGAAAAGAAAAAGGATTAACACAAAATCAATTAGCACAAATGCTGTATAGAAGTGATAAGGCTGTAAGTAAATGGGAAAGAGGATTGAGTTTACCTGATATTGATTTAATTATGCCATTAGCTAAAATATTAGGTGTTACAACAACTGAACTATTAAGTGGTAAAAGATTAGAAGCAAATGTAACATTAACTATGAATGAAGTTGAACTTTTGATGAACAAAACAATTAAGTTATCAATAGTTGATAGTGATATTTTAAATACTGAAAAGAAAAATAGAATACGTATATTTATGATATTTTGTTTAATATTCATTATTGAAATAGCATTGTTTTTATTAATTGGTATAACACTAAATCAACTTATTTATAATGTATCAACTGTAATAGGAATTATGTTTTGTTTAGCTTTATATTTTACTTTTTTTATTAAGGCAACATTACCTGAAGGCAACATTACCTGATTATTATGATAATAATAATAAAATTAGTTTTATTAAAAATGGTTTTTTAAGAATTAATATGTTAGGAATAAATTTTAATAATAAAAATTTTAGACATATTATTAAGGTAACACAGTTTACCTCTTTGCTTGTAATGGTTATTTTTCCGCTAGTATACGTAATATTATCAACAATATCATTGCCACTTTACAATGATATTAAAACTGCTTTATCACTGTGTTTTATCTTTAGTGTATTTATACCAATGTATATTGTTGGGGAAAAGTATGATTAATAAATAATATTATAGACAATAGAAAAGAAAGACAGTAATTAATTTTACTTTTTTTTATTTATATGAATAACATAACAGTGTTACTTAAAAAGAATAAGTATTTGCTAAATAATATATTAGAATTAAATATCATACAAAAATATAAATCTTGCTTAACAAATTAGTGTATGATAAAATAAAAATAAGAAATCGAGGTGGTTACTATGATGAATAATATAAATAAACTAAAATTTAATGTTAGTAATATTCAAAAAGAGTTAATTGATGTAACCACAAAAAGGATTTAAATTTTAATAATTGGTTATGTAGGCACTTTCTTTGAAAGTGTTTTTTTTGTGGTTAAATCTAATGTTTTATCGTAAAGGAGAATGATAAATGCAAGATTTAGCAAGTTATGGTTTAAAAGGATTTGAAGAAAGTATGGAATTAAATAATCAGATAGGAAGAATAATTGGAGTAAATAAAAATCGGTATAAAGTACTAAGTAAAACAGGGGAAGTTATTGCGAAAATAAAAGGTAGTTATTATTATAAAAATGAAGATAAAGAATCTTTTGTTACTGTAGGTGATTGGGTGATCTTATCAATTAGTGAAAATAGTGATTGCTATGTAATTGAGAAAATAATTAAAAGATCTAGTTATATTAGTCGATCAGTTGGCGAAAAGAAAAAAATGGAGCAATTAATTGCAGCCAATATTGATTATGTTTTTATTTGTGTTTGTGTAGATAATGATTTTAATTTGAATCGAATAGAAAGACTGATTTATTCAATTTGTAAAGATAATATAAAATTAGTAATTGTTTTGACTAAGACGGATTTAGTAAATGATATTGAAAAATATGTCAGTCAAATTAAACAAAGAATAAATAATGTTGATGTTATAACATTATCGATGTTTAATAATGATTACTTAATTAAATTTAATGATTACTTAAATAAAGGTATAACTTCAGTCTTTATTGGTAGTTCAGGTGTTGGTAAGTCGACATTGATTAATGCTTTATATGGTCACAACATTCAAAAAACAGCACCCATAAGTGTTAAAAGTCAAAGAGGTAAACATACAACAGTATCAAGAGAATTAGTTTGTAGTGAAGTTAATGGGTGTCTTATTGATACACCAGGCATTAGAAATTTTGGTTTTTGGAATAATGATGATTGTTGTGATACCTTTGAAAATATTAATAGCTTAGCAAAACATTGTAAGTATAAAGATTGTCAGCATCTAAATGAGTATTGTTGTGCTTTAAAAAAGGGAATTGCTGATGGTGTAATAAGTAAACAACAATTTTTGAATTATCAAAAACTTGAAAAAGAGAGATTATATATTGATGATTATAAAATCCATCAAAAAAATCAGAAAAATAGAATAAAAAAACGTGAGTTAGATAAATCAAGTAAGAGAAAATAAGATAATAAAAAAAGAAAATGAAAGAGGATGTAACTTGAAGAAAAAATATTTATATATACAAAATTGTGTTTTTATATTTAAAGAATATTTAAAGATTGGTAAAGTTAAAAGTTTACTTATATTATTAACTTTTGTTTATGTACTAGTATCAATAATTAATGTAGTTGTTGCATATTTATATGGTGGAATAATTAATTTAGTACTTACAAATTTTAATGTGAAACAATTATATGAATTGTTATTGATATATGCGATTACAAGTGTTTTGTTATTGATTTGTGGTTTTTGTGCAAAAAATATAACGGCAAAAATTGGAAAAAAACTTGAATTAAACTTTCGTATGAAATCAATAAATTGTGTCATTGGTGCAAAATATAGTTGGATACAAGCAAACAAGTCTGGTGATAGTATTGGAAGAATCTTAAACAATACTAGTGATCTTGCAGGTCAAATTAGTTATTTTATCCCCGATTTATTTCGTAAATTGCTTGTATGTAGTATTGGAATAATTGTTTTAATTAGTATTAGTCCATTAGTTGGTGTTGTATTTCTTTTTTTAGTCTTTACTATGATCTGGTTTCAATTATGGGCAGGGCAAAAAGCTGAATTATATATGACTGATATGGAAGATAAACAAGCATCAAGAAATGCATTGTATTATGAATTACTTAACAGTAGTAAAACTATATCAATATTTGGTATGGAAAAATATGTTGATACTTGGCTTAATGATAAAATAAATAGTTTTATCAAAGCATTTTCATCAGCAATGGCAAAATTAACTTTTCACTTTTCAGCACCATTAATCCTAAATATGTTTATAACAATTGTGCCACTGGTTATTGCAAGTGTTATGGGAATTAATCAATTATTAAGTGTTAGTGAATTTATTGTTATCATTACATTAATTGAGATAAGTACAAAAGAATTGAATGGATTAAATGCCTTATTTGCGAATCTACCAAGAATTATAGCAAATCAAAAAATTGTTCAGTTTATATGGGATGCACCACAACAAAAAAATGGGAGTATAACTGATTTAAATTATGCTTTATATCCAATTGATATAAGTGAAATGAATTATTCATATGATAATTGTGAAATTGAATTGATTAAGTTATTGTCACTAAGAGTTAATTCTGGTGAAAAGATTGCAATTGTTGGAAAAAATGGTAGTGGTAAAAGTACTTTGTTAAAATTAATTAATGGCTTTTATGAAACAAACAATGGCATAATTAAGCTTTATGGAACTGATATAAATGAAATAGATAAAGCAATATTAACTAAGGTTGTAGGATATTTAACACAAGATGTCTTTTTATTTAATGATAGTATAAAAAACAATATAACTCTAAATAAGGCTGTGGATGAACAATTATTAATTGAATTATTACAAATGGTGAATTTAGATGAATTTATTAAGCAACAAAATAAAGGTATTGATACAATAATTAATGAAAATATGTCAAATATTTCAGGTGGAGAAAAACAAAGAATAGCATTAGTTAGACAACTTATTCAACAAGTAAAAATTTTAATAATTGATGAGTTTACAAGTTCGATAGATATTGACAGTGAAAAGAAAATAATGGAGTATATATGTAATTTACCAAGTGATATAACAATTATTTCAACAATTCATAAACTAGAATATGCAAGATTATTTTCTAGGGTAATAGTTATGGACAACGGTGAAATTATGGAAGATGATACATATGAGAATTTAATAAAAAATAACAAATCACTACTATATAAAATGATAGCAAGTGGTGAACAATATGAATAAATCTAATAATGTATTTTATTATATAAAACGACTAATTTGTGTTGATATTAAATTGTTTTTTGTAACAATATTTGCTTCAATTAGAACATCTTTGCCATTTTTTCTATCAGCTTTAATAATGTCTATTTTAAGTAAAGAGGCACTAGATTCAATTATTAGTGGTAATAATATTATAGTTATGGCTATACTTATTATTTTTATTTTGATATTACTGAGAGTTTTTGTGATATGGGGTTATTATTTGAATTCTTTAGCAAGTGAGAAATTATCGGCAATTATACAAATAAAAATAATAAAAAAATGGTTACATAAAAAAAGTAACTATAAATATCTTGTAGGTGATGTTACAACAAGACTAATAGATGATTGTTCACAAAATATATCTGATTTTTACTTTCAAGGTATAGGGCTTGTTATTTTAGAGCCGATAGTTGTGGGCATATTAGGTATTATTGTAATTTGGTATGTAGATTATCGATTTTTAATTTTGTCTATTATTTTTGGGGTATTATCAACAATATTATCTTTATTATTTACTGATAAAATTAAGAGTTATCAAAGTGATATTAAAGAAAATAATTCGCAAATAAGTGTTGATTATTTAGAGTTTATTAAAGGCTTTACAATTATTAAAAGTAATAATATTCAAGATGAAAAAATATTTAATTTTAAATCATTAATAACAAATAGTGCTAATAAAAACTATAAAATAACTTATTTAAATATAATTAGTGAACACTTTAGTGGATTGCTTAATGTAATTAATATCATTATTTGTTTTATAATTGGTGCAAAACTAAATGAATTAAATGGTTTTAATTTTTCAAGTATAATAATAATTATTCAAATGCAACCTTTTGTATCAAGTTTAATATCTAAAGTTGGGGATATGTATAATTATTTATGCCAAGTTAGTGTAAGTGCTAAAAGAGTATTTGAATTAATTGATGAAGTGATTTTGAATAATGATAATAATTTATTAGATGTGAATTCAAGTGATATTGAATTGAAATTAAAAGATGTTAGTTTAGATATGGATAAGAAAATATTAGATAAGATAACAGTAAGTGTTAAAAAAGGTGAAATAATTGTTTTGGTAGGTAAATCTGGTTGTGGGAAAACTTCGTTATTGAATGTTATTGCACAACAAAACAATGATTATACAGGAAGTGTTGAAATAAATGGAATTGATATTAAAAATAAAAATGTGTTAAATAAAATTACATTATTTGAACAATTTCCTATATTATTTAATAAAAGCATATTAGAAAATATTCAAATTGCATCAAATAACATAATTAATGGGGATAAACTTGAAGAATATTCAAAAATGGTCGGCTTATATGAATTTATAAGTGATTTAAAAGATGGCTATGAAACAATAATCAATGAACATGGTACTAATGTATCTGGTGGTCAAAAACAACGTATAGCCCTTATGAGAGCATTAATATGTCAATCACCAATATTGTTATTTGATGAACCAACATCATCACTTGATTATAAAACAGAAGATCTTATTTGTAATACACTTAATCAATTAAAAAAGGATAAATTAATTATTATAAGTTCTCATCGTAGTAAAGTATTTAGTATGGCAGATAGAATATATGTTATCGAAAATGGTTTAATTATTGATAGTGGAACATATCAACAACTAATTTTAAGAAATAGTATATTAAATACTAATGAATTATATTAAATAGTTAAACTTTACTTAAGATAATATAGTAAATAAATACTATATAATTATTCATGTAATAGGTTACATTATTAACTAAGGAATAAATCATAATATTAAACATTACTAATCTTATAATTAGCGTATTATAAAGGATATTTAAACATGATAAATTTATTGCAAACAAAAATAAAATGTGATATTATTTACAGGAATTGGAATAAAATCCAACTCAATTGTTAGAAAGACAAATGGAGGTAAGTGATGAATTTAATTTATGAAGGTAAAACAAAAGACGTGTTTAAACTTGAAAATGGTAATTATTTACTACAATTTAAGGACACAGTAACAGGCGAAAATGGAGTGTTTGATCCAGGTGCTAATACTGTAGGACTTTCAATTGATGGAATTGGTATTCAGAATCTTAAAATGTCAGAAATCTTCTTTAAAATGCTTAATGAAAATGGTGTTAAAACGCATTTCGTATCAGCTGAAGTTGAAAAAGGCACAATGGAAGTATTACCTGCCTCTACTTTTGGTAAGGGACTTGAAGTGATTTGTCGTATGCATGCAGTTGGGAGTTTTTACAAAAGATATAGCCAATATATCGAGCTTGGTGCAAAACTTGACGCTTATGTTGAAATGACGTTTAAAGATGACGATAAATGTGATCCACTAGTAACAAAAGATGGATTAGTTTATCTTGGTGTTATGACTGAAACTCAATATGATGAAACAGTTGCTTTAACACAAAAGATTACTCGTTTAGTAGCACAAGCTTTAAAAGAAAAAGGTTTAGATCTTTATGATATTAAATTTGAATTTGGATTTAATAATGGTGAAGTAATCTTAATTGATGAAATAGCATCTGGTAATATGCGTGCATATAAAGATGGTGTTGTAGTTGATCCTATGGTTTTAGCAGAAATGTTTATTGGTTAATAATTGTTACAATAATTTATTATAATTAAGTAGGCCTTAGGGTCTACTTTTTAATTTGTTTTATTTATTTAATTAAACAAATTAATATAACTGCTATAATATAATTGAAAGTAAGGTAAAAATGATAATGATATATAAAAATAAAACAATTAGATTTGCAAATTTAGATGATAGTTTGATGTTGTTGAATTGGTACAATGATGGAAAAATAATGGAACATGCAGGGTTTCCTTATGGTCTTAATGAAAATATAGAAAACATTAATAATAAAATTAAAAGTTGTAGTGTTTATACTAGTCAATTATTTATATTAGAATATAAAGATATTGCAATTGGGGAAATGCATTACCGAAATATAGGTAATTTAAGTGTAGAGTTAGGTATAAAAATTTGTGATTTCACAAAACATGATCAGGGACTCGGAAAAATTTATTTAAGTATGATGATTGATTTTTTGTTATTTGAATTACAATATAAAAAAATAGTAGTAAATATAAATCTTAATAATTTTATATCACAACATGTATATGAAACATTGGGATTTATTAAAACAAAAGTTAGTGTGGATTCATGGACTAATCAATTAGGGCAATTACAATCTAGTGTGCAATATGAATTAAATAAAAATAATTTCATTAATTTTATGAAATAGTTTAGTATAGAATATACTAACGTATATACAATTAATGATATATATATAAATCTACTGCAGTTACAAGATATTAGTAGATTTTTTTGTTTATATTTAATTATTAACTTGTAAAGAAATCAAGAATAATCCAACCATCTTTTATAGCTAATTAAGTAGGGGATTTATTGGTTTGTAACTATTAACATAGTTGGGATTATTACTTATTTATAGTGCAATAATGCTGTAAAAACAGTTATAAAGTAACCATCAATTATATAATTTTTCCATTTAACATAATGAACTTCCATATTATGCGGTATTATATATATAATTTATTTATGATAAAAAAACCACAAACAAAAAGATTAAACTTTGTTTGTGGTTTGATGTTATTAACTATTTAGTTTTAATGATTTTTTGGAATAAATTCAAGTTTAAGTGTCATATTCATTCCTTCAGCTAGTCTTTTAAGAAGTTCAAGAGTAGGGTTTGCATTACCATTTTCCAATTTACTAATATCAGCTTGATTGATGCCTGTTTTATCTGCAAGCTCTTTTTGTGTTAAGTGGCTATCTTTTCGTGCATCAATAATAGCTTGAATAATATTGGCTTCTGGTTGTAATGCTTCATATTCAAGCTTAAACTCAGGTTTTTTCATATGTTTATCTAACAATTTATCAAAATCATCACGCATAATTACATCTCCTTTTCAAATCTTTCAAGATAATCTTTTCGATATTTCTCTGCAAGATCTATTTCACTTTTGGGTGCTTTTTGAGTCTTCTTTATAAAGCCATTTGTTAATATTATTTGTTTTCCAACAACGAAAAAATATAGCACTCTTGTTATATCAGAACCTTGTTTTGACCTAAGTTCAAATATTCCATCTTTTAGATGCTTTGTGTACGGTTCACGAAGTAAATTACCGTTCGCCTTTAATAGTTTAATTCCTGTTAAAACTTTAGCTTGCAATTTTATATTCAAGCTATCAATGAACTCGTCTACGGGGATAGCTCCATTTTCTTTCTTGTATAAGATGATTTAAATTCACTCATTTGTTTATTTTCACCTTTTTCAAATAAATCATATCATCACTTATAATATATGGGATTTATTCCATATTGTAAAGGCTTAAATACTTAATTATAAGAACCATCTATTATTTTATCAGTTGAAGGTATTAAAGTAATCATTATGCTTTTATATTGCCCATAAAATTATACTTAATGTTGATTTTAGTTTTTTCTTTATGTATTTATTTTAAAAAATACATTGATTATTATCTAACCTAACTGACCACCTGACACCCAATCCAGTAAAATATTTATTTCTTTTTTAAATTATTACACTGTTTCTAGTGATAAATGATTACCATATTAAAAAAATGGGTTAGTTATTTACCAATGGGCGTCAGATGGTCAGTTAGATTATCTTATATAAAAATCATTATTTGAAAGGTAGATAAAATTTTAATTATAATATTTAAGTTATAATTAGTAAAAAACACAAGCTTATCAAAATAGTCTTGTGTTTTTCTATATTAATTAATATGATTAAATCTTTTTAACACCTATTAAATTATCTTTTGTATCATATATGGTTTGCAGTTCAATTTCTCCACCGTCTTTTGAGGATACGAATAGGGTGCTACCGTTTGGTTTTATATCGGATAATGATTTGATAAGTTCACCATTGTAATAAATATTTCCAAGATAACTGTGACTAGATTCAAATGTCACACCAAATTCTTCGTAATTTTTCATTTCATCAAAAAGGGTAGTAAATTCATCAAAGTCACCATATTTCGTTAAGTCAGTAGGTACAGCTTCGAAGTTTGCAGACATATTACGATTATTTTCAATTTCTAAAATAACTTTATCCATATTTTCTTTTGTGATTTCACCATCTTTTACAGCTTTTTCAAGTCTTACTTTTAGTTGTTCTAGGTTTTTTGTTTCATACTGGAAAGATGAACCTGTTTCATCGTCCACAAATACAGCACCCACAGCTGTTGCAAACATAATATTAACTGGGTCTTTTTCAATGTTATTCGCTATAAGAACAGATCCATCTTTACTAGTGCCTGTTTTAATAATTGCACCATTTTTAATATCTTCAATTTGCTGCTCATAATTTTTTATTAGATTTTCCATATCATTTTTAGTGAAATCGTTAAGTTCAAGCATCATTTTCATGAATTCCTTGTCTTTCATTTCATCTTTACATTCAGCAATGCTTTTTTTAAGATCTTCTACCGTAAGTGTTTTCCACACAAGTGTATCATCAACATGATAAAAACCATCATCAGCAACTACGCCCCATGATTTACCATAATCATTTGAAGTTTCCATTTTTCCATTAACATTTCTAATAAGTGACAAATCATTAATATTTGGTAAAGTACTATTAATTTCATGTGCATGGTTTATTGCTGTTTTATCAAGTTTACCCTCAAGTTGTTGTGACCATGGTGTAATATTGCCTTTTTCATCTATGAAAACATCTTGGCTATTTTGTGTTGCGAATGTTGTTGCAGTTGACGCTGTAGCAAGCAATGATAATATAAATGCTGCGCAAATAATCTGTTTTTTATTTTTCATGAAATTTATCCTCCAATATTTATTATTAAATAAATATATTTATACTATAAACTTTTTAGTTATTTAGCGGATTAAGTTTTGCTCAAGATTTTATCAAGTTTAGATAAGAATTAAGCAATTAACTAAAAGTAAACTTGATTTATAAAAGATAAATTTTGAAAATTAAACTATTTTCTTCTGCGATTATTTCAAATTGTAAATTATGTTTTTCTAAAATTTGTTTTACAAAACATAATCCAAGACCTGTACCACCTGTTTGTTTGTTACGAGATTTTTCAATTCGATAAAATGGGTCACAAAGTTGTTGTACTTGATCAGAAGAGATATTAACGCCAAAATTTTCTACTGATAGTATATTATTTGTAAGTGTAATTGTAATTTGTGATAATTCACTTGTGTATAAAATTGCATTTCCAATAATATTTTGAATTGCTTTTGTAAACATAGTTTCATCACCAATTATTACTAAATCTTCAAGAATAACGCTCATTTTAAATTTTTTAGCACTAATTAATTCACTATATTGTTCAAGTATATTTTCAATTATTGGTTGAAGATGAATATTTATTTTTTGTATAGAGTAATCTTCAAGTTGAGATGAATTTAGTATATCAGTTATTATTTTCTCCATTTGTGTTGCAGTTTTAAGTGTGCTTGGTAAATAGATTTCGTGGTCTTTATAATCACCATATCCATAAATCATGCCCTCTAGTTTACTTTTTATAATAGTTAAAGGGGTTTTTAGTTCGTGTGAAGCCGCTGCAAAAAACAATCTTTGTTTTTGTTCAAGTTGCTTTTCTAGTTCTAATTCTGAGTGTAGTTTATTTATGGCATTATTGAGGTTAATTGCAAGAGTATTTATGTCTTGTGATAGTTCGCCTAGTTCATCTGTTCGATCATTTAAAGGGGAAATATTAAAATCAAGATTTGCGATTTGTTTAGTATCATTTCGTAATTTTTTTATTGGATTAGTAATAAATTTTGATGAATACCAAGCAATAATACTTGAAATAATCAATACAAATAATAAAATCCATGGAATTATATTGTTTATAATTGATGTGATAATATTAACTGTTTGCATTTCTCCACCGTATATTAGCATATCGTAAGTTTGATTTAAAATTTCAATTTTCTGTTTAGAAATATCTGTGTCTTGTGCAATAGCTACATCTTTTGTGACAATATTTTCAATACTATTAACACTAGTATCATAATAAAAAAAATCTAAGTTATTTTCATCAATAAACGATCTACTAGATCCAAAATTCATAATGACTTTTTGATTTTGACATATTTCGATATAAATATTGTTTTCTAGTGCAAATAGTTCCATAGTTAAGTCTATTGTTTCAGAATTATCCTTATTTTTAACTTCTTCAACTATTTTATTTACTTTTTTTTCAAAATTTTTGCTTTGAACAACTTCAAAAGATGAAGGCATTACAATAGAAAATATAAAGCAAATTATTAAACTAACTGTAACTAAAGAAGAAGCAATTAGTAAAAATAGTTTTATTGTTAAGTTACTTTTTATATATTTTTTCAACTTTATAGCCAACTCCTCTCATCGTTTTTATATAGTCAACACCTATTTTTTTTCGGATGTTTCCCATATGAGTATTGATTACTCGATCATCATAAAAAGCATCACATCCCCAAATTTTATCAAATATCATATCCCTGGTAAAGACTGTTCCTTGATGTGTAAATAATTCTAAAATAATATTGTATTCTTTTGCTGTAACGTCAATGTTTTCCCCTTTAATAGTAATACTCATTCCAATTAAATCAATCGTTAAATCGTTATAATGTATTGCGTTTTCAAGTTCATGTGAAGTAGTTCTTCTTAATACAGCTTCTATTTTTCTAAGTAAAATTGCAACTGAAAAAGGTTTACTAATATAATCATCAATCTTTAAATCAAATCCCTTTATTTGTTCTTTTTCACCACTTAAAGCAGTAAGCATAATAATTGGTGTATCTTTTTTATTGCGAATAAAGTTACAAACTTCAAATCCATCAATTTTTGGTAACATTATATCAAGTAGTACTAAATGATAGCTGTCATCAAATAAATTTATTGCCTCAAGACCATCACTTGCAACTGTAACTGAATATCCTGTTTCAGTTAAAAAAATAAAAAGTGATTTCTGTATCTCAAGATCATCTTCAACTACTAATATTTTAATCATTTTATCACCTCGAATACACTATACCATAACTAGATAAAGTTTAGATAAAGTTATAAAAATAGAAGAATTATATTTGAAAAATAAAATTGTTATCTTATATTAAATAATTTTGTTATTAATTTAAAACTACTGCAAAAAAATGATAAAATTATTATTGACATAAGATATTAAAAGTTCTATACTGTTCACATACAACACGAACAGTTGTAACAGTCATGACAGTGTTATCAATGAAAGGATGTATGTATGGAAATAATTATAAGTAATTCAAATAATTCACCTATTTATGAACAACTTTATACGCAGATAAAAAATCTTATAATATCTGATAGTTTAAAAGAAGGTGAAAGTTTACCATCTATCAGAAATTTAGCAAAGGATTTAAAAGTGAGTGTAGTAACGACTAAAAAGGCATATGATGCACTTGAAGCTGAGGGATATATTAATACAATGCATGGCAAGGGATCATTTGTAGCTGCAAAGAATACAGAAATATTACGTGAAACAAAATTAAAAGAGATTGAAGATTACATGGAAAAGATAATGAATATAGCACCATCTTGCAATTTAGATGATGACCAAATTATTGAAATGTTTAAAATTTTTATCAAAGAGAATCAGTAAAAATAGCATATAAAGTAATATAGATTATAACAAATAATTTAACTACACTTGTGGAGAATGGAGAAAAATATGAATGCAATTGAAATTAGAAATATTGAGAAAAACTATCAAGGATTCAAACTAGATAATGTAAGTTTTGATGTTCCAAAAGGATCGATTGTAGGACTTGTAGGTGAAAATGGTGCAGGTAAAAGTACTATTATAAATTTAATTATGGATATTATTGATTGTGATAATGGCACAATTAATGTTTTAGGGAAAAGTAATAAGGATAAAAACTTTATTAAAACAAAACAAGATATTGGAATAGTTATCGATGAAGCTTATTTTCCTGAAATCTTAACAATAATGAATGTTGAAAAGATTTTAAAACTGACTTTTGAAAATTTTGATTCAAATTATTATTTTGAATTAGTCGATAAATATAAATTACCAAAAAATAAAATACTAAAAGGTTTTTCAAGGGGTATGAAAATGAAGTTTGGAATAATTACAGCACTTTGCCATAAGCCTAAATTATTAATCCTTGATGAAGCAACATCAGGTCTTGATCCTTTAGTTCGCAATGAATTATTGGATACTTTAAATGAATATACAAGAAACGAAGAAAATTCAATTCTTATGTCATCACATATTGTAAGTGATCTTGAAAAAATCTGTGACTATATTGTCTTTATTCATAAAGGTAAATTAGTTTTATTTGAAGAAAAAGACGAAATATTAAAAAAATATGGTATTTTAAAAATAGTTGAAAGTGACTTAGTAAATATTCCAACTAATGCAATTATTTGTAAGAATAAGCAATCATTTGGTTATCAATTACTTATTTTAAAAAATGAAGTATCTGGTTCATATAAAACTGAACTAGCAACACTTGAAGATATTATTATTTTATTATCGATGGGTAACATGTAATGAAAGCATTATTAATTAAAGATTTATATGTTGTAGTAAAAAATATGAAAGTATTAATAATTGTAATGTTATTAATGACTTTATTTAATGATCCAAGTTTTACTATAATAAGTGCAATTTATGGATCGACAATTCCAATGACAGCTCTAGCTTATGATGAAAGATCGTATTTTAATAAGTTAGCTAAAGTATTACCTTATTCTGTTTTCTCAATTACTGTTAGTAAGTATTTATTAGGCTATATTTTTCTTGCGCTATCTTTAGTGTTTACCATTACTGTTCGAATGTTATTTTATGGTGAATTTAGTTCAACGATTATTGTTTTAGGTATGATTTTTGGTACTAGTTGTATGGCACTTAGTTTGCCTTTTATGTTTAAATATGGTTCAGCTAAAGGAAGACTTGTCTTTATATTTTTAGTTATGTTATGTACTATCGGAACAAATTTCATGAATACTTATGAATTTGGGTTAAATGTTTTAAATAATAGTTATGCATTGATGTTTTTGTTTGTGGTAATAATTAATGTAATCTCTATTTTAATATCACTTAAAATAAATACGAAAAAAAGTGAAATGTAAGTTAAGAAATCAATATTCTTGATTATGAAGGGAGAATTTTAATGAAAGCACTTTTACTTAAAGAGTTATATGGTGTTAAAAAAAATCTAAAAGGCTATTTGTTATTGATAATAGCTTTATCTACAATGAGTATTCCAACATCAGTGTCGTTTGTAACAATAATTGGTGCATATATTACAATTTGTGCCATATCATATGATGAACGATCGTTTTTTAATAAATTGTCTAAAGTTTACCCTTACTCAAATTTATCAAATGTTTTTTCTAAATATATTGTAGGATATGTTTGGATGGTTTTGTCATTAATATATGTTGTTGTTTTTCAAACATTATTTTTTGGTTTTTATAGTATTGATATGATTTATATATCACTATTAATTGGAATATTATGTATGTCTATAATTTTACCATTTGTCTTTAAATTTGGTTCAGAAAAAGGTGTTTTAGCACTTATGTTATCAATATTTTCTATTGGAGTTATAGCTAAACCATTATCAAGTTATATTGATTTAACTGCAATAATGAATAATTTAAATACCGTAACTATGAGTTTATTTGTTTTTATTACAGCTATTATATCTGTTTTTATATCAATGAAAATAAATGATAACAAATCAACTTAAATTATACATTAAATAATAATCTAACTGACCATCAGACGCCACAAGGTGTAAAATAGCTCTCAGAAATGTTCAATGTATAGACAATTAGTTTTCTAGGGCTTGGAACTGAATGATATATGTATGAAGTTATTTTATTCATTATTTGCTG
>CAMQTJ010000005.1 GCA_947037125.1 uncultured Holdemania sp. | reverse complement strand
TTTTAATTTAAAAAAAAAATTCTTCCTTTTAGTAAGGTTTTTTTTTTTTTTTTTTTTGCTTATTTTAAAAATTTAATATACATTTAATTTGCTTGTATGAACGCTAGATAAATCAATAATAATCAATATAAGGTATATTTAGAAAATTATTTTAATTAAATTAATTGGACTGTGATTTTTTGAAATTGTTCATTATTAAATGATCAATTATTAATATAATTCATAGATAAACTAAAATAATAAAGTAAAATATTATAATGATTATATTATAAAATGAAAAATTTATTTTTTTTAACAGCTGCCAAGATATTTTCTAGTATACTAGTTTTAAATTATGATTAATATATTTTTTTTATCATATATTAATTATGGGTGATATCAGTGAAAAAAATAAAAATTATAAGTTTGATATTTTTAGTTGTAATAGGAATTATTCTTATAAATCCTATGCGTAAAATTAAAGGTGTTATGTTTGATCAACCGCTTGATTCTATAACTATAGTGTTAGATGCTGGTCATGGTGGTTATGACCCAGGAGCGAACGCAGAAGGGGTTAACGAGGCAAGTCTTAACTTAGCTATAGCGAAAAAATTAGAAAGTGTCCTTGTTGCAAGTGGTGCAACTGTTATAATGACAAGAGAAAGTGATATTGATCTTGCGAGTGACCATGATGGTAGTGTCAAAAGAGCTGACATGAAAAAACGTACTGAAATTTTAAGCAGTGAAGACGCAACTTTTTTTATTAGTTTACATGGAAATATAAGTAGTGATAATTCATGTCACGGGTCTCAAATTTATTATCAAATAAAAGATCAAAACTCAAAGGAATTGGCAATGATAATTCAAGAGTCTCTTGCCAAAACAACTGAAAGCAAATATATACCGGTTAGTGGAGATTTCTTTGTCTTGAATAATAGTAAAAATATTGGCGTTTTGATCGAATATGGATTTTTATCTAATAATAATGAGTTAAATAAATTACTAAATGATAAATACCAAGAAGCTATTGCATATTCAATATTTGAAGGTATTAATAACTTTTTAAAAAAAATAATATAAATATTAAAAAAAGCGTTGACATTAGTTACTAGAAATGGTATATTATTAAGGCATTCGATGGAGATAAGGGCCTGTAGCTCAGGTGGTTAGAGCGCACCCCTGATAAGGGTGAGGTCGTTGGTTCAAGTCCATTCAGGCCCACCATCGAATTAAATATACATGGGGCATTAGCTCAGCTGGGAGAGCGCCTGCCTTGCACGCAGGAGGTCAGCGGTTCGATCCCGCTATGCTCCACCAAGTATATATATAAAGCCTATTTATAGGCTTTTTTATTTGTTTTATACTATATAATAAATATCAACAAAGTATATTTATTTTATAAATTAATATTTGTAAAAATAAAAACTAAGATATGATCAGTTTAATGTAAATGAGGTAAAATATGAAAGATATTATGAGCGTGTTCAAAGAAAAAAGTGATATGACAGTAGGTTCACCAATAAATACTATAGTTGTATTCATGATACCAATGCTTATTGGTAATGTTGCACAACAAATGTACAGCACTGTAGATAGTATAATTGTTGGAAGATTTGTTGGTGATAATGCATTAGCAGCTGTGGGAAGCACTAGTTCGATATTTAACTTGTTGCTAGTTATGTTTATTGGAATATCTGTTGGAGCAAGTATTGTTGTTTCACAATATTTTGGGGCTAGAGATAGAGAAAATATATCTTATTCTATCGGATGTTGTATCACTTTAACAGCAATTGCTACAGTTTTATTAATGATATTTGGAACAATGGTTTCAAGACCATTGCTTGAAATGTTGCAAACACCGGATTCGATAATAGATTGGAGTGTGACTTACCTAAATATAATGCTTATAGGTGTTGGTGGTATGGCTTATTACAACATACTTTGTGGGATTATGAGAGGATTAGGAGATTCTGTATCTCCGTTAAAATATTTAATCTTTGCGACATTCTTAAATATAGTTTTAGATTTATTATTTGTTGCAGTATTTAAAATGGGTGTTGCAGGGGTTGCGTATGCTACTGTAATATCACAATGTTTATCTGCTATTTTGTGCATAAGAAAGATGTTTAGAATGAAAGATATTTTTGATTTTGATATAAAACACCTTAAGTGCACAAAAGAGCGTGTTAATTTAATAATTAAAATGGGACTGCCATCAGGCCTTACGCAGATGATATTTTCACTTGCTATGGTTATTATGCAACCTTTGACAAATAGTCATGGTGAATTACTTATAGCTGCCAATGTAATAATTATGAGAGTTGATGGTTTTGCTATGATGCCTAATATGTCATTTGGGTCTGCTATGACAACTTTTTCAGGACAAAATGTTGGAGCAGGTAAATATGATAGAGTTTTAGATGGAGCTAAAAAAGGAACGATGATTGCAATTGCTACTTCTGTAATAATTACTACATTAATATTAATGTTTGGAAGAAATTTAGTTTCTATATTTACTGATACACCAGAGTTAATAGATATAAGTATGAAGATGCTTACAATATTAGCGGTTGGTTACATATCGATGTCGATAACTCAATCCCTTTCAGGTGTTATGAGAGGCGCTGGTGATACATTAACCCCTATGTGGATATCTATTATCACAACTGTAATAATTCGTGTTCCTTTGGCGTATATATGGACTTATGCTACTAAAACTCCACAAATGCCAAATGGCGATATGTCGGCCTTATTTGGTTCGTTGCTTATTTCATGGATAGCAGGTGCAATTATAACTTTAATATTTTATAAAAGAGGTAATTGGAAAAATAAAGCAATTAATAATAATATTAACTCAATCACTTAGAGTATAAAATAAATCATTTAAATAATAAAAACTCACTTTAATAAATTAATGACGTAATTTCATTATTTAATTTTATGTGAGTTTTTTTATTAGAATAGTATTAATGATTGCATAATAATTTCGTATATTTTATATATAAATAAAATATAAAAACAGATGAAAGTTAATTGCTTTGAATAGGGCATTTAAGGGGCGATATGAAAGAGTTAGTAATAAAATGAAGCTATTAGGTTGTTTTGTTGTTTTGTTTGTTAAATGATTCGTATGAAGGCTTGACAGTAACTGGTAATTGATAAAATGCATAATTATTTTATTTAATATTTAATTTTTATTATCTTTACGATATTGAAATGGCGAAATGAGATAATGCTTTTTGAAGGATGTACTAAAATAGTGAATATTTGCATACCCAGTTTCAACAGCTATTGAAGTTAAAGAATTATTTGTAGAAGATAGAAGATAACAGGCTTTTTCGAGTTTGGACTTTAAAATATAATCTTTGCAAGAAATATTTAAGTACTCCATAAATAGCTTATACAAATAGTTTTCACAATAGTTTAATTCTAGGGACATTGTTTTTATCGTTATTTTACAATTTATATGGTTTTTAATATATTCAATACAGTGATAAAGAATTTTTTCCTTATCATTTTTTTTATCAACTATATTATATTTATTAGAATTAACATTTTGTTTAATAATCACTAACATTAACCTATGTATCATACTTTTTAATAGAATATAAGATCCTTGATTATTGATTGATACACTATTTTTTAAATGTACCAAATTATTGATTTGTCGATCATCTACTAAATTTTTGTAGTGAGTAATTTCTAATAGATTAATTACTGAATTAAATTTATAATTAATTTCTTTTTGTTTAAGATCAAAATCTAAAAATAATAATGATGAATGGTCTTCAGTACATTTAAAAGTATAAATTCTATTTTCAGGTATGATTATCAAATCGTATTTTGTGTAACTAATACAGTTGAAAGTATCATCGAAAATAAAATTACCGTTAGTAATTATTGCGAATTTATAGAACATACTGGTTGTTACATTGCATTTATAACCATTGTTTGCTTCTATGGAATCAAAAGATGTTGGGGTTAACTGAAGACTTTCTAGCATTTCACTGATTGGATCTAAAATTATAATATTTTTACTATTTTTCATAATTCACCTCTTATGTGAATAATTATAACATTTTTTATTTTCTGTATCTATTATTATAAAAAACTGTCTCATTTATCATATTGTGATAATAAAATTAAATGTTAAAATATCAGTGGAGGAAATGAAGATGAAAAAAATTAGTGTATTAGTTTTAAGCTTGTTATTAATTAGCACATCGTTAACAGGATGTACAAATGAAGAAAAAAAAGAAAATAATGATTTAGATAAAATCGAAGTAGTTGCAGATTACGATGCAGAAGTAATCATAGTAGGAGCCGGTGCTGCAGGACTGGCGGCTGCAATTGCTGCAATAGATAATGGAGCGAAATCAGTAATTGTATTAGAAAAAACTTCAACAACAGGGGGTTCATTGAATTTTACTTCTGGGTCAATGTCAGGTGCTGAAACTATTATTCAAGAAATTGATGGTATTGAAGATACAAAGGCTTCATATGTAGAAGATATTATGGAAAATGGTGGAGATGCCGGAGATTTAGCTATGATTGAATTATACGTTGAAGAGGACGTAGAATCAATTAAATGGCTTTGGGATAACGGGCTTAGTGATAATAAGTTTAATGTGGATAGAACTACAGGAACTATGTCAGTGTTTGCACCAGAACATGCTCTATATTCACAAAAAAGAACTTACAAAGCGGCAGCTGATGATAATACAAAATATAGTAGTGCAGTTCATGAAGTTTTGGATGTGTATGTAAATGAAGTTGAAAATATTAAATTTGATTTTGCTACTACTGCAACAAAGTTAGTCGCTAATGAAAAAGGACAAGTAACTAGTGTTATTGCAACTGATAAAGATGGTCAACTTGTACGATATAATTCAGAAAAAGGAATTATAATGGCTACTGGTGGTTACAGTGGTAATCTTGATTTAATGGGACAATTTGTTGAGAATGGATCTAATTACTTACCAGGTGGTTCTAATGGAGCTGATGGTTATGGGATTTATATGATGCAAGAAGTTGGAGCATTAATTGATGAAAAAGTAATGGGATATATTCCCACATTCCCAATGGGATTTGGAGGAAATAATACTCCAGGACTTATTAGACCAACATATACTTGGAAAACAGGTGGGATTTGTGTTAACCAAGAAGGAAATCGTTTTGTTGATGAAACTTCTTCCGATGTAGTTTTAAGAGAAGTTTCTTTGGAAAAACAAACAAATGCAGTACAGTATGACATCTTTACAGATGCTATTATTGAAGATTTAATTGCATCAAGATCAGATATGTTTTATTCAGCATTTTATGCCCCAGAAAAATCTTTATCAAAATTTGTGGTTGAAGCAGATTCAATTGAAGAGTTAGCAGTAAAAATTGGGGCTGATCCTAAAACTTTAGAAGCTACAATTTCAACGTATAACAATAGTGTTGAAACTGAAACTACTGATGAATTTGGGAGACAGTATTCACAAGATTCAATTAATCCTTTATATAATGTAGCGGTTAATAAAGTTGATGGTGATAAGTTTTATGCAGTTAAAATTGAGGCTTTATGTGTTATGACACTTGGTGGTGTTAAAACAAATACAGGCATGCAAGTATTAGATAATGACAGTAATCCGATTTCTGGATTATATGCAGCAGGTGAAGTAGTTGGTGGTGTTTGGGGTAAATATGCATCAGGTGGAACAGGTGTAATGGGACCAGTAGTATTTGGTAGAGTTGCAGCTGAAAACATGATGGCAAATGTAATGAATGAAGAATATACTTTATTACCTTCTTCAAATGTTATTAGTATAGAAATGTTTAAAAAAGATGAAGTAGAAGCAAAAGTAAGATTTGATATGAGTACAGAATTAAATGATGGTGAATATGTAAATGTAGTTGATGGCCAAGACGGTGAAATGACTGTGAAAACTGTAATTACTAATGGAGTAATTGTAAGTGTTGAAATAGTTGAACATAATGAGACAGTTTCAATCGCACAAGGAGCGTTTGATACAATACCTACAAGTATTATTGAGAAAAATGACGTTAATCTTGATGCGGTATCAGGAGCTACTTTAACTTCTAATCGTATTTTAGATGCTGTTACTCAAGCCTTATATGATGCTACAAAATAATATATAAATAAACCTTAAGTTAACATTAAAAGATTAAAAAACTAACTCGAAAGAGTTAGTTTTTGTATTTGATTTAATTTAGTGTTATTAAATTAAATATAATAATGTGACTTTTATGTCTATAATTTGTATGATTGAATTAATTTAATCATACATTAGTCAATTAATTAGATTAGACTTTTTTAACAATATTATCTACAATATTTAATGTGATTTTAAATATAAGAAACTATAATTATATTATGAGTTATTGGGGATAAGGCATTTATGAAATCTAATACACAACCTCAATATCCAACAGTTTAATTAAATCAGCACTTTGATTGATATTGATTTTTATTCCCTTGATACACTTTAAATCAGTTAAAAGTCCATCAATAACACTTGTAGAAAAATTAATTCCTGCAAATAATGTTTCATAAAATTCACAGCGTGTAAGATCACATTCATCAAAATCAAGTTTATTAAGTTTACAATTATAATAACTAGAATTACAAAGATTATTTTTGATAAAGTTTATATTAGCTAAATTACAGTTGGTGAAAATCAAATATTTAGCCATACAATTTGAAATTAAAACATCCTTAAACATGCATTCACTAAAGTTTGTTCCTTGTAACTTACAAGAATTAAATTCACAACGAATGAACTTAAATTGTTCGAATTCAATATTAGAAAAATCACAGTTATTAAAAATACAATCAGAAAACATTAACGAATTATTTAAAGAATCAATGAACGATATTTTATTAAAAATACAACTATCAAAATTATCCTCAAACATTAAAGGTTTTAGTAAATTATTATTTATTTCTTTATTATAAAAGTCATTGTCTTCTAACATGCTTTCAAAAGTTGTTGAATCAGTGTAGCTTATCTTTGGTTTTATAATTTTCATATTAATTCCTCGCTTTTTTATTATATCTTTTATCGTATTACTTTACTATACTTTATTAATAATATATAATCAAGCTATACAAAAATAGGAGGAGAATAACATGGAAAATTATAAAGATTTTATAGGCGGTAAATGGGCTACTTCTGTTAATGTGAGGGATTTTATACAAAAGAATTATACACCATATGACGGAAACGACGATTTTTTACAAGATGCAAGTGAAGCAACTGAAATATTGTGGAAACAAGTAATGGATTTAACTAGCGAAGAAATTAAAGCTGGTGGTGTATTAGATATGGATACAAAAATTATTTCAACAATTGATTCTCATAGTGCAGGTTACTTAAATCAAGAGTTAGAAACAATCGTAGGAATACAAACAGATAAACCTTTTAAAAGAGCATTACAACCATTTGGTGGAATTAAAATGGCTGAAAATGCTTGTGCAAGTTATGGATATAAAGTAGATCCGGAAGTTGTGGAAATCTTTACAAAATATCGTAAAACACACAATCAAGGGGTTTTTGATGCTTATACACCTGAAATGAGATTAGCTCGTAAATCGGCTATTGTCACAGGATTACCTGATGCTTATGGTCGTGGTAGAATTATTGGAGATTATCGTCGTGTTGCACTTTATGGAACTGATTTTTTAATCGCTGATAAAAAAGAACAATTACTAACTACACATTCAAGAATGACTGCTGATAATATTGGGTTACGTGAAGAATTATCAATGCAAATTAGAGCTTTAGGTAAACTTGCAAAACTTGGAGAGATCTATGGATTAGATATAAAAAGACCTGCGAATAATGCGAAAGAGGCAATTCAATGGTTATATTTTGGTTACCTTGCAGCTGTAAAGGAACAAAATGGAGCAGCAATGTCTTTAGGAAGAACTTCTACATTTATTGATATTTACATCGAAAGAGATTTAAAAAATAATGTTATAACTGAAAAACAAGCACAAGAATATATTGATCATTTTGTTATGAAATTACGTTTAATCAAATTTGCAAGAACACCTGAGTATAATGCTTTATTTTCAGGGGATCCAACATGGGTAACTGAATCAATTGCAGGTATTGGTATTGATGGTAGACATTTAGTTACAAAAACATCATTTAGATTTTTGCATACTTTAGATACTTTAGGTTGTGCACCAGAACCAAACTTAACTGTTTTATGGTCAGTAAGATTACCTGAAAACTTTAAAAAATATTGTGCTAAGATGTCAATTAAATCAAGCTCAATTCAATATGAAAATGATGACTTAATGCGTAGTTCTCATGGTGATGATTATGCTATTGCGTGTTGTGTTTCATCAATGCGTGTTGGAAAAGAAATGCAATTTTTTGGAGCAAGAGCAAATCTTGCGAAATGTTTACTTTATGCAATAAATGGTGGAGTAGATGAAAAATTAAAAATTCAGGTTGGACCACATTTTAGAAAAGTTGAAGGCGAATATTTAGATTATGATGATGTTTGCGAAAAATTTGATGATATGATGGAATGGCTTGCGGAATTATATGTGAACATGTTGAATATAATTCACTATATGCATGATAAGCATTGCTATGAAGAAATTCAAATGGCATTGCATGATCGTGAAGTTAAACGTTATTTCGCTACAGGAATTGCTGGTTTATCAGTAGTTGCGGATTCACTTAGTGCTATTAAATATGCGAAGGTAAAAGTTGTAAGAGATGAAGATGGTTTAGTTACTGACTTTATTATCGAAGGTGATTTCCCTAAGTATGGTAATGATATTGATGAAGTTGATAACATTGCAGCAGATCTTGTGAAACAATTTATGGATAAAATCAAAAAACATCATACATATCGTGATGGAGTGCCAACAACATCAATTCTTACAATTACTTCAAACGTTGTTTATGGTAAAAAAACTGGTAATACACCAGATGGTAGACGCACTGGAGAACCATTTGCACCAGGGGCTAATCCAATGCACAAACGTGATACAAATGGAGCACTTGCTTCTTTAGCGTCTGTAGCTAAGTTACCATTTAAACATGCAAAAGACGGAATTTCGAATACTTTTTCAATAATTCCTGGAGCTTTAGGTAAGGCTGATCAAGTATTTATGGGTGACATAGATGTTGATTTTGGATGTAGTGTTGATAGTGCTTGTAATATACCAAATCTTAGCGATGAGAAAGAAGGAGAATAACATGGAAATTAGTAACCAACAAATTGATAATTTAGTAGCTTTATTAGATGGCTATGTTGAAAAAGGTGGACATCATTTAAATATTAATGTATTTACAAAAGAGACTTTACTAGATGCACAGGCTCATCCTGAAAATTATCCTCAACTTACAATTAGAATTTCAGGCTATGCAGTTAATTTTGTAAAACTTACAAAAGAACAACAAAATGATGTTATAAATCGTACGTTTCATAATCAAATATAAAATAAATAGACACAGCTTTGGCTGTGTCTTTTACAAATAAGGAGGAATATTATGCTTTTAGGAAATGTTCATTCTATAGAGACTTTTGGTACAGTTGATGGACCAGGTATTCGTTATGTTATTTTTTTGCAAGGATGTCCTTTAAGATGTCAGTATTGTCATAATCCTGATACTTGGAGTACAAATACAAATAAAAAAATGAGTGTTGATGAAGTATTAAAACAGTTTTATAGTAAACAAACGTTTTATAAAACAGGAGGGGTTACAATTAGTGGTGGTGAACCTTTATTACAAATTGATTTTGTTATCGCTATCTTTAAAAAATTAAAGCAGGATAATATTCATACATGTATTGATACATCAGGGATAATGTTTAAAGATGATGAAATATACAAACATAAGTTAAATGAGTTATTGGAAGTTACTGATCTTGTTTTATTGGATATTAAACATATTGATAACGACAAACATAAACTATTAACTGGTTTTTTCAACGAAAATATTTTGATGTTTGCAAAGTATTTAGATGAAAAAAATATTGATGTGTATGTTAGACATGTCTTGATTGATAAAATAACTTATTATAAAGAATATTTAGATAGATTGGCTTTATTTTTATCTAAGTTACATAACATTAAAAGAATTGATATTTTACCTTATCATTCATTAGGGGTAATAAAATATGAATTGCTTAATATTGATTATCCACTAAAGGATACAAAAGATACGGAAAATGAAGTGGCAGTAAATGCTTATAATTATTTAATCAATAAAATTAATAGTAATAAAAATAATTAGGTTTATAATATATCTATAATATAGGAGAAAAATATGGAAAATTGTAATAAAGAATTTAAGGATTTACTTACAAATATTATGAATATTGATAGCTGTACAGGATTTACAAATAAAGCTATTGATTATTTAAAACAAGAAGCAATTAATTTGGGTTTTAAAGTTAGTACATCTGTTAAGGGGAATTTAATAGTTGAAGTAAACGGTGTGGACAATACTAGTGCTATGGGAATTTGTGCGCATGTTGATACATTAGGATTAATGGTAAGAAGTATTAAGAGCAATGGTAAATTAGCGTTTACTCGTTTAGGTGGGCCACAATTAATTACATTGGATGGTGAGTATTGTCGTATTTATACAAGAGATATGCAGATGTATACTGGTACTATTCTATCAAACAGTGCAAGTTCACATGTTTATAAAGATGCAGCTTCTCTTGAAAGAAGTGAAGAAAACATGGAAGTTAGAATTGATGAAATAACTAAAAGTTGTGATGATACAAAAAAATTGGGTATTGCAAATGGTGATTTTATTTGTATTGATACAAAACTGGAAATAACAAAAAAGGGTTTTATCAAGTCACGTTTTCTTGATGATAAGTTGAGTGTTGCTATCTTATTTAATGTCTTACAAGATATTGCGAAAAATAAAATTACACTTAAACAAAAAACATATTTCATATTCACAGTATATGAAGAAGTTGGTCATGGTAATTCATGGATTCCTAGTGACATTACATCACTATTAGGCGTTGATATGGGTTGCATAGGAGCTGATTTAGCTTGTAGTGAGTATGATGTATCAATTTGTGCTAAGGACAGTAGTGGACCTTATGATTATCAAATGACAACAGATTTAATTAATATAGCTAAAAAAGAAAACTTAAATTATGCTGTTGATACATATCCTATGTATGGATCAGATGTTTCAGCTGCATTACGTGGTTCAAATAACATCAAAGGTGCCTTAATTGGCCCAGGTGTTGACGCTAGTCATGGTATGGAAAGATCACATATGGATGGTGTTAATGCGACGATTAAATTAATTGAAAAGTATATTTATAAATAATAGTGGATGAGGAAAAATTAATGGATGGAAAAAAACGTAGCAATATTAAAATAGGTAGTGAAGTAAACATAGTCTTAAAAAATGATCAAAGAACAGGAAAACTTACAAATGGAATTGTTGCAAGGTTATTAACAAATAGTGCAAATCATCCACATGGTATCAAAGTTATGCTTGCTGATGGTCAAGTCGGTAGAGTTCAACAAATAATTGGTGAATAATTATTAGTAGTAAATAAAAAAAGACAGAAATGTCTTTTTATTTTTTATAGATTTAATTTTTCCATATATTCTTTAATTTTTAATAGAGTAATTTTATGAATATCATGTTCAATACGACAAGCATCTTCTTTTGCAATATCCTCAGGAACACCAAGTAGTGTTAAGGCCTTTGTTAAGACTAAATGACGTTCATATATTTCGCAAGCTATTTCATTACCCACAAGTGTTAAAGTAATATAGCCATCTTTAGATGTATTGATATAATCTAAAGCTCTTAAATTTTTCATTGCAACACTCACACTTGGTTTTGAAAAAGATAGATGATTGGCGATATCGATTGAACGTACAGCCCCAATACTTTTATTTAATAGTAAAATTGTTTCTAAATAATCTTCGACTGATTCTTGACGTTTCAAAGTGATACCTCCATCTTAAAATTGTGTACCTATAGATTATCATACAATAAAAAAGAGTACAAGATTATTGCTATAAAATGTATGTAAAAAGCATTTTTAATTAAAATTCATATTATTGTTGACATAAAATATTAAAAATGGTATATTAAATACACAAAGTTAGTTTAAGCTAACTTATTATTTACGAAAGGTGTTAGGAGAAACTAACTGGGTGATTGTATGATGCCATTATCTTTAGCTAAGATTAATGAAAAACATGTAATATGTAAAATAAATGGAAAAGATGAGATTTTTAAACATTTAAAAAATATGGGAATTGTTGTAGGCAATGAAGTTAGTATTGTAGCAAAAAATGATAGTAATTTAATTATTTCAATTTTCGATAGTAGAATTGGAATTGATAAAATGATGGCGACAAAAATTTTAATAAGGGAGGCTTAATATGAGAAAGCTAATTGATGCGAAAGTAAATGAAAGTGTAAAAGTTGTAAAGGTGCATGGTGAAGGACCAATTAAAAGAAGAATTATGGACATGGGTATTGTAAAGAATACTGTAATTGAAATACGTAAATATGCGCCTTTAATGGATCCGATTGAAATTAGTGTAAGAGGGTATGGATTAAGCATTAGAATTAAAGATGCTGAAATGATTGAAATAGAGTAATTTAATATCAATGTGTTAGTCAAAGCTAACTTAAGGGAGAAGAATATGAAAGAAATTAAAATAGCATTAGTTGGTAATCCAAATAGTGGGAAAACAACATTATTTAACAATTTAACTGGTAGTAATCAATATGTTGGTAACTGGCCTGGTGTTACAGTTGAGAGAAAAGAGGGGAAATATAAAAAAAATAAAAATATCCTAATTCAAGATTTACCAGGTATTTATTCGCTTTCACCATATACATTAGAGGAAATTATAACTAGACAATATTTGTTAGAAAATGATGTTGATGTAATTGTGAACATTATTGATGGTACTAATATTGAAAGAAACCTTTATTTAACTACTCAATTATTAGAATTAAATATTCCAGTAGTTGTAGCTATCAACATGATGGATTTAGTAGAAAAGAATAAAGATAAAATTAATTTTGAAAAATTATCAGAAAAATTAAATTGTCCTGTTGTAAATATTAGTGCAATCAATGGCAATAATGTTATTGATGTAATTGATAGTGCTCTTAAAATTGCAGTAAATAAAAAGCAAATTTATAATCTTTATTTTGATGGTGAAATAGAAAAATCATTAAAATTGATTGAATTACAAATAAAAGATACTGTTGAAAGTAGTAAGTTAAGATGGTATGCAACTAAAGTATTTGAGAGTGACAAAAATGTATTAGAAACACTTAAATTAAATTTTGAGCAAAAAGAATTAATTGAATCATACATTAAAAAATGTGAAGATCTTTTAAATGATGATGGTGAAAGTATTATTATAGGTAAACGTTATGAATATATTGAAAATATTATAAAACTTGCAGTTAAGAAAAATGAGAAAAGAACTACTAGTACATCTGATAAGATTGATAGAGTAGTTACAAATCGTTTATTAGCATTTCCAATATTTATAGCAGTAATGTTTGTAGTTTATTATATATCAATTACAACAGTTGGTGATTACCTAACAGGATTTACGAATGACACATTATTTGGAACATGGATTATTCCAAATGTTACATTAATGTTAGAGGGATTAAATATTGCACCATGGCTTACAGGTTTAATTAGTGATGGAATAATTGGTGGAGTTGGAGCAGTACTTGGATTTGTTCCACAAATGTTAGTGTTATTCTTAATGTTATCTATTTTAGAAGATTGTGGATATATGACACGTGTTGCATTTATTATGGATCGTCTATTCAGAAAGTTTGGTTTATCAGGAAAAAGTTTTATTCCGATGTTGATAGGTTCTGGGTGTTCAATTCCAGGTATTATGGCATCAAGAACAATCGAGCAAGATCGTGATCGTAAGATGACAATAATGACAACATCATTCATTCCATGTGGTGCAAAAATGCCAATTATAGCACTTATTGGTGGCGCATTATTTAGTGATGCTTGGTGGATGGCACCTGTTGCTTACTTTATAGGTGTACTAGCTGTTATTATTTCTGGAATTATTTTAAAGAAAATGAAAGTATTTGCAGGTAAACCAGCACCATTTATTATGGAATTGCCTGCATATCATATCCCATTAGCAAAAAATATTTTAAAAAGTACATGGGAAAGAGGCTTTAGTTTTATTAAACGTGCAGGTACAGTAATTTTACTATCAGCAGTTGTTCTTTGGTTTTTACAGTCATTTGGAATTGTGGAAGGTAGCTTAGTTATGGTTGAAGATAATAATACAAGTTTACTTGCAATAGTAGGTAAAATGATTGCTCCAATATTTGCACCTTTAGGATTTGGAACGTGGCAAGCATCAGTTGGAACAATTACAGGTTTAATTGCGAAAGAGAATGTTGTTGGTACATTTGGTGTGCTTTATGGATTTGCAGAAGTGTCTGAAGCAGGAAATGAATTTTGGAATTTACTTGCAACAGACTTTACACAGCTTTCAGCTTTCTCATTCATGATATTTAATTTATTATGTGCTCCATGTTTTGCAGCGATGGGTGCAATCAAACGTGAAATGAGTAATGGCAAATGGACATGGTTTGCAATCGGTTATATGACAGTATTTGCATATAGTTCATCACTAGTTTTCTATCAATTAGGAATGTTGATAACTACAGGAGTATTTTCAATCATGACTTTAATAGCATTAATCATTTTAGCTGGTTTTATTTATTTGTTATTGCGTAAAAATAAATATGAGAATATATAGGAGGTAAAATATGATATTATATGTTATAAATAATTTTTCAACAATAAGTTTAGCATTATTAATTACAGCAGGTTTATTAGGAATAATTGTGAAGATGAAATGTGATCGTAAAAACGGTAAGTCATCATGTGGTAGCAGTTGTTCTGGATGTCCTGGGGCTAAAACTTGCCATAAATAAAAAGTATCCTATCTATTAAAAAGATAGGATTTTTTAATACTTATTGAAAATATTATCTGGGAAATAAAAAAAACTTATTTATTTTTCAATAAATAAGTCAATTTAATCTAATTATATTTTAGAAATATCTTTTTAATAATCCTTCAAAACCACAACCGTGGCGAGCCTCGTCTTTTGCCATTTCATGAACTGTATCATGAATTGCGTCGTAGTTTAATTTTTTAGCAAGTGTAGCTAAATCTTTTTTACCTTTACAAGCACCGTTTTCAGCAGCAACGCGCATTTCAAGATTTTTCTTAGTTGAGTTAGTAACAACTTCACCTAATAATTCAGCAAATTTAGCAGCATGTTCTGCTTCTTCAAGTGCATATTTATGGAATGCAGCAGCAACTTCAGGATAACCTTCTCTGTCAGCTTGACGTGCCATAGCAAGATACATACCAACTTCAGTACATTCTCCCATAAAATTAGCTCTTAAGCTTTCCATGATTTCAGTTTCAGCAACTACTCCACATCCTACTTTGTGCTCATCAGCCCAAGCAAGATCTTCGCTTTGTTCATTAAATTTATCAGCCCCTACTTTACAAGTTGGACAGACAGCTGGTGCACATTCACCTTCATGAACGTAACCACAAACACTACATACAAATTTTTTCATATTAATTCTCCTATATTTTCCTTTAATATGTTTACATAATATCACTTTATTAATTTAATTAAAAGTAAAATGCTTTTTTCGACAAAAATAATTATTATAATAGTTTAATATAATAATAATTATCAAATAAGTGGCAATAATATATTGCGGAGGTATGTTATGAAACTAATAAAAAGATTGATTTTAGCAACAATGTGGGGGCTGTGTGCACTTATAGCATTTACAATAGTAACAAATATTAATGATCGTGTTCAATTAAATAATAATGATGTGGATAACTATGATAGTAGTGTCTTAAATTCTGATTTTGTTTCTTTAACTAATGATGATATTCAAACATTAGTCATCGAATTAAATGAGAAATTAATTGAAGATGTAGTAATTGAGATAGTTGATGATAGTCTAATTTTGAAAATGGATATATCAAAGGCTATAATAGATAAAGTAAAAAATATAGCAGGTGATGGTCTTAGCGGTGTACTTGGTATGTTTGTGGATCAACAAGTTAGTGTTAAAGTATCAAAGAATCAAGATGAACTGTATGTTGATTACATAAAAATAAAAGATTTAACAATCCCTAAACAACTATATCAAGATTATGAAGATAAAATTAATGATTTGATAATAAGTAAAATGGTCGATTTAAGTATTGATAGTTATACAATAAGCGATGATAAAATAAACGTATATACAAGTAATAAAGAAAAAATATTAGATTTTATAAATTAACCATTAAATAAAAGACATCATTTAGGTGTCTTTTTTACATAAGAATGCAAAGGTAATTATTTATATTAAACTTTTTTTTAAGTTATTATATAATATTTTTTTAACAATATAGACAGTGAACTTTTGAGTATTACATAATTTGTATTTATAATTTCCATAATATAACAAAGCGTAAAATTGCACGATTAATAGTGCAATTAACAGGATATTTTTTATTATTTTATTTTGCTATACTATGAAAGCCAAGGAGGAACTAAATGAGTACATTATTGAATAGTATCGAAAGTATACCTAATTATTTAAAAAAATTAGTAGATGAAAATCAACAAAATTTTCAAGAATTTGAAACATATATCAACAAGCAAAAGATTACAAGAATTGCATTTATTGCAAGCGGGTCTTCTTACAATGCAGTATTTGTTTTAAAAGGATTTAGTGAACGTTACTTAGGAATTAGATGTGATTATTATTATCCTAATATGTTTGTTAATTATAGTGCTCAACTAGATCCAAATTGTTTATATGTTGTAATTTCACAAGGTGGTTCAACAAAACTTGTATTTGAAGCTTTAAATAAAATCAAGGAAAATAACTTAAAAAATGTTGCACTAACTTCAAGTTTTACAAGTATTATATCAAAAACATCAGATTGTCCAATTGAAATAGGGTGTGGAAATGAACCTTATATGTATCGCACAATTGGTTATAGCACAAGTGTTGTTACATCTTTAATATTACTGTTGAAATTAGCAAAAAGTAACAATTCAATCGATCAAAAAAAACTTGATTATTATCTAAGTGATCTTGTAAAAGGGATAAATAACTTAGACAAAATCGTTGAAAGTACAAATAATTGGTATAACGAGAATAAATTTGGCTTAATGAAACGTAGTAAAGTTATGTTGGCTGGAACTAATGATTTATATGCAGTTGCCCAAGAAGCCGATATTAAAATCATGGAAATGGTACCAATGGTAACAAGAAGTTTTGAACTTGAAGAATTTATCCATGGTCCACAAAATGCATTTGATGATGATACAATCTTTTTTGTTTTATCAAGATCATCTGAAGATCAAGAAAAAGCTATAGCAATTGCGAAATTTTTGAAAAATGAAATAGGCTATTGTTCAATTATTGGTGATTATCAACTTGATCATAAAGATTTAAATATTAATCCTGCGAGTAAATATTTCAGCTTTATTGAATACATCACAGTATTTCAAACAGTTGGATATCATCATGCAACAAATCATGGGCGAGACTTAAAAAGAAGTGTAAATTCTTCAATTAATCAATATATTACAAAAACTGTATAGGAGTAGAAAATGAGAAAAATACTAATAGCATCACACGGTAATTTAGCACAAGGATTTAAAAGCGCTGCAAAAATTATTGTAGGTAAAGAAGAAAATGTAGAAGCAATCAATGCTTATGTAGATGAAATTAATTTGAACGATAAATTAGAAAATTACTTTAATTCACTAGATGAAAATGATGAACTAATTATCTTTAGTGATATGTTTGGTGGAAGTGTTAATCAATCATTAATGCAAAGACTAAATAGAGCAAATACACATTTAATTACTGGTACAAACTTACCTGTATTTTTAGAAATATTATTAATGGATGATAGTGTTTTATTAACAAGTAGTGCAATTGAAGAAGCAATAAATGGATCTAAAGATCAATTAATGTATGTTAACAAATTAGTACAAGCTACTTCAAGTGGCGATGATTTCGATTAAAAAAAGGAGAATAATAATGATATTAAAATTAAGAATTGATGAAAGATTACTTCATGGTCAAGTGGCTTATTCTTGGAAAGCAGCATTAGCATATGATGCAATTGTTATTGCAAGTGATGAAGCAGCAGCTGATGATTTAAGAAAAACGACAATCAAATTATGTTGTCCAGATGGTGTTAAATTAGCAACAAGATCAATTGAAGATGCAGCAAAATTACTAAAAAATGATAAGCTTGCGAAAATGAAGGTATTTGTAATTGTTGCCAATCCTAAAAGTGCACAGCGTTTATTAGAATTAATTGATGATAAGCCTGTTGTTAATCTTGGTGGGATGCAAAAAGAAGATCATAAAGTATTCTTTTCAAAAGCTGTATATGTTGGTAAAGAAGATCTTGAATATTTAGATATAATGAATGAAAAAGGCTATAAAATTGAAGTACAAGAAGTACCATCAACAAGTGTATTAAACTTTAATGATTTAAGAAAAAAAGTAACACTTTAAAAAAGGAGAGATAGAAGATGAATGAAGCGTTTTTAGTAGGGTTAGCTTTAGCAGTATTATGGTTTTTAGAAAAAGTTGGCGGAACACCAATGGTTATAAGACCAATCGTTGTTTCACCAATTGTTGGAGCAATTTGTGGTGATTTAGAAACAGGTATTTTAATTGGAGCTACACTTGAATTAGTCTTTATGGGTGCCATTCAAGTAGGGGCAGCAGTTCCACCTGATGTTTTAGTTGGTGCAGGTCTTGGAACAGCGTTTGCAATTATTAGTGGACAAGGTGCAGACATTGCATTAGCCCTTGGATTACCTATTGCTATTTTAGCGCAATCTCTTAAAGTAATTGTATTCATTGTAAGAAGTTCATTTATGGATTTGGCAATGCGTTTAGCAAAACAAGCAAATATAAGAGGTTTAGTTATGCTTAACTTTGGTGGTTTATTACTTCAATGTTTTATGTATTTTACAGTTGCCTTTGTGGCAATAACATTTGGATCTGATGCTGTTGAATTATTTATTGCACAAATTCCAGATGTAGTTTTAAATGGATTAAAAGTTGCAGGGGGATTATTGCCAGCTGTAGGGTTTGCTCTATTAGTACAACCAATGATGAATGCAAAAAACTGTTTGTATTTCGTATTTGGTTTCGTATTACTAGCTTATTTACACTTACCAGTATTAGCGATAACAATCATTGGTGTAGTATTTGCTTTTATCATAACTTTTGAAAAAGGCCCAACAATGAAAACAGCAGCAGCAATAGAAGAGGATGGATTATTTGATGAGTAAAATAGAAAAATTAACTAGAGAAGATAAAAAAATTATAAACGAAATATTTTGGTCATCATTTCATTTAGAATCATGTTACAACTACGAAAGACAACAATCATTAGGTTTTGCTATAGGTATGTGGCCTGCAATTAAAAGATATTATAAAACAACTGAACAACGCGCACAAGCACTTACAAGACATATGACAATCTTTAATACAACACCTCACATCGTTACAGCTATTACAGGTATTGCAACAGTATTAGAAAAAGAAGCAAGTGAAAATCCGGATTTTGATGTTACGATAATCAACAATGTTAAAGTTGGTCTTATGGGACCACTTGCAGGAATTGGTGATTCATTCTTTTGGGGAACTGTAAGAATAATAGCAGCTGGTATCGGTATTTCTTTAGCACAACAAGGTAGTATTCTTGGAGCAATTATGTTTTTATTAATCTTTAATGTTCCACATCTTATCGTTAGATATTTAGGGGCTCGTTATGGTTATGTTTTTGGAACTAGCTTAATGAATGATGCGAAAGACAGTGGTATTTTAGAAATGATTTCTAAAGGTGCAACTATTGTAGGATTAATGGTAATTGGTGGAATGAGTGCATCAATGGTTACAATGGTTACTCCATTATCATTTACAATTGGTGAAACAAGCTTTGCTATGCAAACATACTTAGATCAAATATTCCCATTGTTATTACCATTTTGCTATACTCTAACAATGTTTGGATTACTTAAAAAGGGCTATAAATCAACAACTATATTACTAATTACTATAGCTGTTGGAATTATTGGTTCAATGATTGGTATTTTATAAAAAAATCAATATTAATAATATCTCTTAATTTAGGAGGTATTTTTAATTTATCATACAAATTATGTTAATTGAAATAATCACTAAAAGCATATATAATATATCAAACAATTGGAGGTAGCATGGAGATAATTAATAAAAGACAAAAATTAGTACTGAAAAAGATAATTGATTCGCAACATAATATCACAGCTACTCAATTAGCGACCTTTGTTCAATCAAGTGTAAGAACAATAAAATCGGATATTGTGTATATTAATAGTGTTATTAATGATCGTGGAATTAAAATAAATTCTAAAGCGAGAATTGGATATTGGTGTGAAATTGATGATAGTGTGGATATTAATGAAATATTTGATTTTATTTCTACAAATAAATTAGAAGAATTAAATATAGCGCCAACTTTTAATTATGAAAGAGTTATTTATATCGTAAAAAAACTATTAGTAACAGATAGCTACATTACAATTGATGTTTTATTGGATGAAATATATGTTGGGAAAACAACATTATTATTGCATCTTAAAGAAGCTAAAAAAATCTTAGCTAAATATCGTTTAAGTGTTGTAACAAAACATAAAAATGGTATGAAAATTTGTGGTAGTGAAATTGATAAACGATTATGTATTTGTGAATTCTTTTTCCACTATAATTATGAAATAAATTATCATATCAATAAAAATAATATATATAAAATTAATGATAGAGAAAACTATGATCAAATATTATTACTTGTTAAAGAAACAATAAAAAAATATAATATTGCGATGTCAGATTATTCAATTAATAATATTACGATTCATCTATTAATCCTTATATCAAGATGTCAGATTAATAATAGTATAATGATAACTGAATTTAGTGATGAAAAAGTTGAAGATATAATTTATAAAGCAGCATTAAATATAGCACAAAAAATGGAGTGTATATTTAATCTAGAATTATCTAATAATGAAGTTATATATATAATGCAACATCTAAAAAATAAACAAATTTTATTAAATGACAATTTTAATAATGTAGATAGAGTCAATGTTAATAAATGTTTACATATTATTATTGAAGAAGTTAGAAACAATTTTGCTATTGATTTGAAAAGTGATTTTGAATTTTATAATTGTTTATATCTACATATTCCACAAATGGTAAAAAGAATAAAAGATAATATGATAATGCGCAATCCCTTAGTTTTTGATAATTTAAGAAGATACTTATTCGCAACTAAAGTTACACATTCTGCTGTTAATATTATTGAAAATATTTATAAGATAAAAGTAGATATTAATGAAATGGGGTATTTAGTTTTATATTTCAACTTGGCTATTTGTAAAGTGAATAGTCATAAAAAGATTAAAATAGCACTAATTAGTGGTAGAGGTAGAGCTGAAACCTGAATGTATTTCAATGAAATAAAAGAGAATTTCAACAATGAAAAGTATATGTTATATAATTATGATTATGATAAATTTATTGAAAATAAAGAAAATATCGATTATGTAATATCGACCTATATAACTGATACTTATAAGATACCTAAATATATAATTAAAGATGATAATTATTTAGAATCTATATTATATGAACTAAGACAACTTTCGTTGAATAATTTAGATTTAGAAAAATATATTAAACCAGAATACTTTTATTTTGATATTCAAGGAGATACAAATGAATTGATAATGGAGAATATTTATCAATGGTTTATCGAAAATGAGTATATTAATACAATGACAAATGATGATCAATTTGAAGTAGTAGAACTTGGAAATACTATATTGCATCTTCAAGATTTACATCGCATAGTAAGACAGGAATTGTGTTTTATTGGCACTTTAAAAAAACCAATAATTTGGGATAATCAAGTCGTTAAAATTATTATATTTACTAAGACAAAAAGGGATGGCGACAAAGATTTAAGTGACTTGTGTAAGATATTGTCTATTTGGTGTAGTGATCTAAATGAAATAGATAAATTTCTTAAAAATCCAACCTATGAATATTTTATTAAATCAATAAATAATTGGCGAAAATAAACGTTGTGATTGATTAATATAGAATCAAATAAAAGTATTTAAGCGAGTTTAAGTAATAAAAAAAGCAATTTATAATTGATATGTTCATTCTATAATAGACATATCAAATAGTAAATTGCTTTTAATTTGAAATTTAATTTTTATTTATCACAAGGATAAACAATATTAGACATTTTACGAGCCTTTGTTAAGGTATCATGGATTGCAATACTTGTTTCAAATGGGCATAAGTCTGATTGAATTTTACCTTGGTTATAACATTTAATCATATCTTGAATAACATAAACAAATGCTTCTTTCATAGGTTTGCTGATAATTGTTTTTTCTAAAGTTAAGCGATCAGTAAAGGTAATGACATTTGGTCTGCTTGGTGAATCAATTGTGAATGTACCTTTTTCACCACAAATTTCACATAGATTTTGTGTATCACTTGCTTTTGAATATGATAATGAAACACTAAATTCAGGGTATTGAAGAATACTAACTCCTGAAATATCAGCCTTTGTTTCTAATAATGTACTTTTGCTTAAAACACTGATTGGCTTACCCCATAGACCGACGACATTACCAAATACATAAACACCTAAATCCATCATTGCACCATTGGCAAGTTCGCTTCTAAATGTAGTTGGATTTTCATTTCTTAAATAGGCATCATATCTTGATGAATATTTTGAAAAATTAAATGATGCTTGATGAATTTTGCCTAACATGTGTAAATTTTGCTTTAAAAGCAAAAAGTTAGGATTATATAAAGGAAGTAAACCCTCTTGAAGATAAGTATTATTTTCTTTAGCACAATTAACCATTTCAATAACTTGGTCAACATTTGATGCCATTGGTTTTTCACAAAAAACAGCTATTTTACGATTTAAAAAATACATGCTTACTTCAGCGTGTAAGCCGTTAGGTACAGCAACATAAACTGCATCGCATACGTTCGCGTCAAACATTTTTTTATAATCGTCAAAGCGATGTTTAATATCGTATTTATCACCAAATAAATTGGCCTTAGCCATTGATGTTGCACTTACTGCTACAACTTCACATTCTGCATTTTCTAATGAGCCTGTCATGAAAAAATCAGATACAAAGTTAGTTCCTATTACTCCAAATTTCATAATAAATCTCCTATTTTCTAATCCAATTATACACTATTAATTTATTTTAAGTTTAGTTATTATTTTAATTAATGAAACAAATAAAAAAGCAAATGAATTAATATCACTTGCCATGAATTTATATACCAAACTTAATTAATAATTATTTATCACAAGGGAAAACAATATTAGCCATTTTACGAGCTTGTGTTAAACAATCATGAACTGCAATACTTGTTTCAAATGGGCATAAATCTGATTGAATTTTTCCTTGATTGATACATTTAATCATTTCATCTATTTCATAATAGAAATTTTCAAAAACAGGAACACTTAAAATTGTTTTTTCTTGAGTTAAACGATCAGTAAAGGTAATTGTTTTTGGTTGACTTGGAAAATCAATTGTAAGAATACCTAATTCACCACAAATTTCACAAATATTATTTGTGTCACTTGCTTTTGAGTATGATAATGAAACATTAAATTCTGGATATTCAAATATACTGGTTCCTGCAATATCAGCTTTTGTATCTAATAAAGTACATCGCCCTTCAATGCTTACAGGTTTACCCCATAAACCAATTACATCGGCAAAAATATAAACGCCTAAATCCATAATAGCACCATTTGCTAAATCGGCTCTAAAAGTTGTAGGATTTTCATTTCTTAAATAAGCATCATATCTTGATGAATATTTCGAAAAATTAAATGTTGCTTGACGAATTTTACCTACCATTGGTAAACTATCTTTTAATATTTTAAAGTTTGGGTTATATAATGGTATAAGACCCTCTTGAAGATATGTATTATTTTCTTTAGCACATGCAATCATTTCATTTACTTGATCAATATTTGCAGCAAGTGGTTTTTCACAAAATACTGTGATTTTACGTTGCAAAAAATAAAGACTAATTTGTGCATGTAAACCATTAGGTACAGCAATATAAACAGCATCACATATATTAGCATCACACATTTTTTTGTAATCATCAAAGCTGTGTTCTATATTGTGTTTATCAGCAAATGCTTTAGCACCAGCCATTGTTACATCACTAACCGCTACTACATTGCATAGAGCATGTTCATTTGCTCCATTCATAAAAAATTCTGATACAAAGTTTGTTCCAATTAATCCAAATTTCATTTTAGTTCTCCTTTATTCATCATTTAATTATACACTATAATAAGTGTAAATAATTACTATTAATTTGCGAATTATTTATTACATAATGTATTATAAAAACGATGTTGTTTTGATATTTTATTTTCAATAAAAGTAATATTATGTTTATTTAAAATATCATTAAAATAAGCAAAAGCAACGCTTTTATCCACGCCCTTATAGAGTTCAAACTCTATTTCATAATCAATTTGGTTATTAAAATAATTTTCATCTAAACATAGTTCACCATATTGTGTATCAATTAGTTTTCTAATTGTCCTTAAACTACCTTGCTTGATTAAATCATTTTCAATATTAAACTTTGATAGCACTTTATCAATTTGAGATATTTTAAAAACTTCTATGTCTAATGAATTCACTGCACATTCATATTCTGTAACATCAATCTCTTTGTGTTTTAGGGTAAAAGTAAATGAGTTATTAATTTCTCTTATTCTTATTGAAACATTTTTTTCTAATAAATTTTGGGTATTAGAAATATAGTAATGGTTTGTTTGGTCGATTGTATTAATGTTGTCAAAGCTTTTTGCTAGGTCATCTAAGCATTGTTTATTTACTAAAAGCTTGAATTCTATTTCAGTATTTTTAATCATTGTATATTCTCCTTAGTTTTAATGATATAATAACATTGATAAAAAAGGAAGTGCTTAAATGAATTACTTTTATACTATATCTCGTGGAGATCAAGCATCAAATGACATTGCGAAACAAATTCAGCTAAAATTAGAACTAAATAATTATGTTTTAGACAAAGACTTAGCAACCAACATTTTTGTGGTAGGTGGAGATGGGACGTTTTTAGATGCGATTCATACTTTTGTATCAAAATTAAATGAAGTGAAATTTATAGGTATTCATACAGGTACTTTAGGATTTATTGCCGATTGTGAAAAAGATGAATTCGATATTATGCTGGATGAGTTTTTACAAAATAAACAAAGAATTTTTAATTATCCTTTAATTGAAGCAGTATATGAAGACAAAACAGTATATGCTTTTAATGAAATTAGAATTGAAAATAACGTAAGAACACTGCTTGTGGATGTAGCTATCAATGATACTTATTTTGAAACCTTTAGAGGTAGTGGACTTTGTCTATCTACGCAAATTGGTTCTACTGCGTATAACCGCTCAATTGGTGGTGCTGTAGTTGAACATGGACTAAATGTATTGCAATTATCTGAAATAGCAGGAATTCATCACAAGGCTTATCAATCTTTACAATCAAGTATAATTTTAAAAGAAACAAGTGTAGTAACATTTGACTTAAATTATTATGAAGGTGCTATTTTATGTTATGATCACAAACATATTAAATTAGGTAAAGTTGATAAACTTATCTGTAAAAACAGCGATAAAATAGTTAAGATTGCAAGATTTAATCATTACAATTATTTAAAACGATTAAAAAATTTATTTTAAGGGAGAAAAAATATGGAAAATATAGGATTTATCGCAGCTTTTTTAACAACAGTTTCATTTGTACCACAAGCTATTATGGTAATAAAGACTAAAGATACAAAAGGTATTTCATTAGGTATGTACTCACTATTTGTAGCTGGTGTATTTTTATGGGTAGTTTATGGCTATTTCATTCAAGATATGGCAATACTAATAGCAAACATTATAACTTTTGGTTTTGCTTCAATTGTACTAGCTTATAAAATTAAATATAAATAATACTTATCATAATTCATTATTGCAGATTATTAATTTAGTCTGCTTTTTTTTACCTAATTTAAACTTGCAACTACTAGTTGCGACAATTCATACACGGGTTGGTAGTAAAAAATACGTTTAATGCTATAATAATTACAGAAATGGGGGTTAAATATATGGAATTTGGACAAAAACTACAAAAACTAAGAAAAGAACATAATATGTCTCAAGAAGATTTGGCACAAAAAATTGGTGTTACTAGACAATCAATATCCAAGTGGGAACTAAAGAATTCATTTCCAGAAACTGATAAAGTTATTTTAATGAGTAAATTATTTGGTGTATCTACAGATTATTTATTACTAGAAGATGAATGTAGGATTAATAATAGCAATGAACGTCAATATACACATAAAGTAAAATATGTTATAGAAAATAAAAGTATTAGTAAGTATAAAAACAAACTAAGTAAGCTGGCAAAATTTGGATTGATATTATTTATAATAGGGATTAGTTTATTAACCTTTATCCTAATACTAACTTTGTTTGAACAAAATCAAACAACTTTTTGGTATGCAATTATAGGTAGGTTTAATCAAACTTTATATAATAATCATAAAGTGGAATTCTTTTTTGCCTTAACAGCAACTCTTTTAGGTGGATTAATAATGATAGTAGAAAATTGTGGAACTGCTAATAAGAATATTCAATAATTATATAAATAAAAGCTTACTTTTTGTAAGCTTTTGTCATTTTTAATGTAATAAATTAAGTTAAATCTTCTTTACTAAAGAGTAAATAAGAGCATATAATTGAAATAAATATTATTGTTATACTAATTAAAATATATAAACTATTCAATTCATTATTAACTATGTCATTATAGTTAAAGTATTTTAGCGGTGCAAATAATCTAAAGATATTAGAGTTTTCTAAAATATCAACTAAAATACCAATAACAAAACAAATCATAAAAATCATATTCGCAATCATTGAAGCCTTTTCGTTTTTCTTAACGATTGTCGCAATAAGCACTGTAATACTAAAAAATAGTGAAGCTATAATAAACACTGAAATGCTTGCATATAATATTTCATTTAAGATTGCATTACCGCCATCAACATTAGAAATTATAATTGTAGTAATTAAATAATTATATAAACATAAAAATACAAGAGGAACGTAACACGATAACATTTTAATAGTGTGGATAACTTTTCTACTTACAGGTTTAGTGAATAAAAATTCATATGTTTTATCAACTAATTCACGATTTACTGCAATTAACCCAAGTGATATTGCATAAATTGATATAATGGTAAATATGAAATTTGTCAGTATTGAATAGTATCCACTAAGTGTTGTGATATTGACACCATCAACCATGCCAACCATTGCTAAAAGCTCGTTTGGAATGCTATTCAACATATCACCTATGCCAGCGGCATCCATACTATTTAAACCATCAAATTCAAGCATTCCACATAAAAGTAATAATGTAATACCAACTGCCCAAGCAATTAATGGCTTAATGTGTGTTTTAATTTCTTTTTTAAAGATGTTCATAACGCAATACCCTTCATTTGTATAAACTATAGTTTAAACGATTTCCTTTTTCTTGAAAAAATAAAAAGACGCACTAATTGAACCAATAATTATTATAATACTTAAAGCTATAAAGGAAAACTGTAAAGTATTGTTTGATATATCATGATACATAAAATATTTTAAAGGCGAAAAATAACGTAGTAGCTCAGAATTTTCTAAAATATCAACTAATACACCAATCATAAATGTAACCAAAAATAACATGTTCGCAACAAGTGAGCCTTTTTCAGTTTTCTTAAATATTGTTGCAATAAGAATAGAAACACTAAAAAATAATGAGGCTACGATAAAGATTGAAATATTATATAATAAAACTTCATTTAAAATATCACTACCACCTTTTGTAATTAAGACTGATATTAATGATAATAAATACGAAACAATAGAAAAAATAATAAGTGGTATATAACATGATATTATTTTTATAGTGTGGATAAAGTTTCTTGTACATGGTTTAGTGAATAAAAACTCAGCTGTTTTATCAACTATTTCACGATTTACAGCACTTAATCCTAGAGTAATTGCATAAATACAGGCACATAATAGCATGTATGCCGCAAGAATTGAAAAATAACCACTAATAGATGCGACATTAACTCCATCAGCCATTCCAAACATTGCCATTAATTCTTTAGGAATTGAATTCATCATGGCATTTAAACTTTCAGGATCCATTGCACTGATTCCTGTGAATTTTGTCATACCCCCAATAGTTAAGCAAGCAATACCTAAAATCCACAAGATTAGTGATTTAGTATGTGTTTTGATTTCTTTTTTTAATATATTCATAATGTTACTCCTTTAATTGATTGCAGTATCTTTTTTTGTATAGGAAACAAATGATATTCCAATGCATACTAAGATAATAACACTAGCCCATATTAAGAAAAATAGATTATATCCACCATCAGTAAAAATTTTAATAGGTTCGAAAAATTTTAAAGGTGATAAGTATTCAATGTAATCAATTTCAATTATATTAACTAATGCCGATATTGCGAAAGCCACAAATCCAATCATTGTTGAAATGGCAGAAACTGAACGAATTTTTTTACTGAATTGTGAAATTATGATTCCAATTGCAACAAAAATAAGTTGTGTAAATAATAATGATAATGATGCCATAAATGCTTCATTTAATGCAATATTATGTTGACTAAACATTGTAATTGATACAATTATGTAAAAACAGTTAGAAATTAATAAAGCAATAATAACAGCTAATAATTTATAGGTAAATAAAGATTGACGTCTGATTGGCTTAGAGAAAATAAAATCTGAACATTTTGCTCTTTTCTCTTTTGAAAAAACATTAATTGTAATACTACTTGCCATAATAGCTCCCATGACAGATAAATACATGAAACTAAAATTATAAAAGCCTTCAAATCCTACAAGTAAATTCATGTCTACACCAAAGGCCTGTGCAAAACCTTGTGGCATTGAAGCAACAGCTTGACTCATTAAATCAGCATTTTCATTCATAATGGGAAAAACGCCAATTGAAAAACAATATAAAAAAGCAATAATAGCTAGTGTCCAAATGATAACTGATTTACAAATAGATTTTAATTCAAATTTAAGAACGTTCATATATGATCCCCCTACACATAATAATGCATAAAGATATCTTCTAAGCTTGGTTCAGTAATATCAATATTTGTGATTTCATATTTATTTAATTGTTGTAATAAGTTATTACAATTACCTTTATATACAAAACTTACTGAATTATTAGTAATTTCTATATTAAGTGCTCCATCTAATTGAAAGTCATTGATTTGAGATGAAGTTGTAAAGTAAACACTTTTATAGGCACTGCTTGTAAGGTCACTGATTTTTTCAACTTGCAGTATACGACCTTCTTTTATTATTGCAACACGGTCACAAATTTTTTGTACTTCACTTAAGATGTGTGATGAAAATAAAACGGTTGCACCTTTTTGATTTTCTTGTTTGATTAATTCAAAAAATTTCTTTTGCATTAATGGATCAAGACCACTTGTAGGTTCATCTAAAATAATCAATTTTGGACTATGTAATAGCCCTTGTATTATTCCAACTTTTTTCTTATTACCTAAACTCATGTCCTCAATCTTTTTATTTAAGTCAAGTTCTAAAACTTCTCCCAACTCATAAATTCTTTTAGTACAATCTTTTTTATAAAAACTCGCTGAATATTTTAAAAGATCAATTGCTTTCATATTATCATAATAAAAAACTTCGCTGGGTAGATATCCTACTTCGGCTAATATTTCGTGGCTGTTTTTTTCACAGTCTAAACCAAAGATTTTAGCCTCACCACTTGTTTTAAATATTAATCCTAATAACGTTCTAATTGTTGTGGATTTACCTGCCCCATTTGGTCCAATAAATCCAAAAATTTCACCCTGATTAATTGATAAATCGATGTCAATAATTCCTCGTGATTTACCATAACTTTTAGTTAGTTTTTTTGTTTCGATTACAATGCTCATATGTATTTCCTCCATATATAAATAAGTATATACCTATAAATTATAATAGTATAGATATAAAAAAACTTAAATTAATGACTAATTTAAGTTTGAATAAAAATTAATGAATTCTTTTGTGACGATTGGTTGATGACATATAAAACATTATGGCAAATGGTATCATATAAGACAACATACTACTACCGCCATATGAAATTAAAGGTAAGGTGATACCTGTTATTGGCATAAGACCAATGATCATACCCATGTTTTGTAATTGTTGAAAAACAATCATGCTGATGATTCCAATTATTGCATATTTTTCTGCGGAATTTTGATAACTATATGCGATTGATATCATCTTTAAATCAAACGTAGTACATAATAAAACAGTAAAGATTGTTCCAATAAAACCAAAGTTTTGTCCAATTACAGCAAAAATAAAATCGGTATGAGCTTCAGGGAAATAAACAAGTAATTCTTTTATACCACTACCAAATAAGCCACTTGAGCCCATTGCTAGTTGTGATGTATAAAGTTGATTGCCATGAGATAGATAATATTTATCACTATCAAGCCATCCATAAAATCGATTTAACTGATAACTTGAACCGAAAATATCAATTAATTGTGTTGGGAAAAAATAATATAAAATCATAAATGTCGAAATAACTATTACTAAAACTGAAACACCAATATAAAACCACTCTTTTCGTATTCCTGAAATTAATAACATTGATAATATACTTATGATAATAATTAAAGGTATTCCACTATCTGGTTGTAATAATATCATTACAAGTGGTGGGACAGCTATCACAGCTATTTTTATAAATAAGCGTATGTCAGATGCAAATGAAGTATCTTGTTTTTCGATATTGTGTTCATGGATTGTAATCCCGCACATTATAACTAAAATAATTTTCATGAATTCTGATGGTTGAAATGAACCGATGAACTTTATTTGATACCAAGCAGTTGTTCCATTAATTGGGCGGATAAATGAATTAGGTAAGTCAAAGATAAATTTATCAAAAAGTAAAATCGCCAATAAAACAAGCAAAATATAATAAAATATTTTAACACCTGTAAATATTCGATCGATTCTAAAAAATAATAAGAAAACAATTAAGCAAAAACCTATGGTGTACCACATAGCTTGCTTGATGAATAGATTTGAATCTCTTAAGTAACTTTGCATAATTGGTTGTGCACAATATATTGAGACAACGCTCACTATTGCGAAAATTATTAATAATGTAACTAGTGTTTTATCGATATAAAACTTTCTTTTATTTGATTGGTTCATGAATTCTCCTAATTTGATTAATATTGACGACATTCAATTGAATCGTCGCTATATTAATGTTATCATATTATATGAGGTGATGATATGCTAAGATGGAATTCTTTTTATGATATTTTTCAATTTCCATTAAAATTACTATTTATTGGACTAACTTTACTTACTTGTAGTAATTTAGTTTTAAATCCAAATTTAGAAATGTTTTATATAGTTGATAATGAGCACTTGATTATTATGGCACATTTAGTAAAGACTATTGCGAATTTTATTATTGCGAATTTTCCTTTTTTAGTTTTAATTAAAATGGTATCTAGAAAAAATAATTCAGATGAATCAATTTTATTTGGAATTATTGGTTATGTTATCTTTTTGATTACAACAATGATTTATGCACAACAAGACTTAGGATCAAGTGCATATTCACAAATATTAGGATTATCATTCAATACAACTAAAATTGCACAAATGAGTGGATATATTCGTTATCCATTACAATCAGGATTAATTGGAGCAATATCAATCGGTTTTTCTACAAGATTTATTGCAATGAGAGCTAAAAATAAATTGCGTTATGGACTATTTTCATTTATCGATAGATTTAGTTATGGTGTAATTTTATCAATCTTTTATAGTTTTTTATTAGGACTATTATTTTGTTTTATATGGCCATATTTCATAGTGGGTGTTAATGAAGCGGTTATGTATATTGCGAAAGATATTGGTAACCCTGTAAATTTATTTATGTATGGGATATTGGATCGTTTATTTTCAGTATTTAATCTTGGTGGATTAATCCGATATAGCTTTTACTTTACTGATTTAGGTGGTTCTTGGATTGATATGACAGGTGTTGGTTATGCTGGTGATGTTACAGTATGGATGGCACAAATGGCACGTAATATGGTACCGACAGGTGTTGGTAGATTTATTACTCCATATTATATTATTAATTTGTTTGCTATGCCTGCTTTAATAATATCATTCTTTACTTTATTTACTGATAAAATTGAGAGAAAAAGAATCCGGTTATTTTTTGTATTAGCGATAATTGTATCACTAATTACAGGTATCTACTTACCGGTAGAAATATTGTTATTAGTTACAGCACCAATTCTTTTCTTTATGCATTTGTTTGTGAATGGGCTATTGTATGGGTTGTGTGCAGCACTAGAAATTAATATAGGTTTTGCTTATTCTGGTTCATCAGTTGTAGCAATGCCGGGTAGTATATTTGATTTGTTGATTCATGTAAGAAATTTAAGTTTGTCTGATCAATTGGTGATGCTTGGAATTATTGGTGTAGTCACTGCAATTGTCTATTATGCAATGGTTCAAATTTATTATCGCTTTTTAGCACTTGATTTATTTAATACAGGTCTAACTGAGTATAAGTTAAATAAATTATGTGAAGCAGTTGGTGGGATTACAAATGTGAAAATGTTATATTCTTCACCATTTAGATTATATATGCAAGTATATGATTCAAAATTAATTAATTATAATATTTTTAAAGAAATAGGTGCAAGTAAAATTGTGGAAACAAAATCAGGATATGCAATTGATTTTGGTGCTTCAAGTACTATATATCGAACAGAATTAAATAAGAGAGTTAAAGCTAGTAAACGAGTGGCAAAATAAACTTGAGTTATTAATGAACTTAACTTTAAAGTTAAGTTTGTTGATAACTTTTTATATTTTAATGCAATAAATCATATTATGTTAGTAACTTTTGATATGAAATTTAAAGTATGTTTATACATTAAATATTGAAATAATAAATAATTTATGTGGATAACAATTAATATATTTGTGTAATAAATAAATAATTGTTAGTAACTTTTAATAGGAGACTTTATATGGAAAAAAAATATACGCCGATGATGCGTCAATACTTGGATGTGAAAGAAAATTATAAAGATGCACTGGTTTTTTATCGTTTAGGAGATTTTTATGAAATGTTTTTTGATGATGCGAAAATTGCTTCTTCGGCACTAGACTTAGTATTAACTAAACGTAATGGTGGCGTTGAAGAAAAAATACCAATGTGTGGAGTTCCTCATCATGCGGTTAATAGCTATATTCAAAGATTAGTTGCTCTTGGTCATAAAGTTGCCATGGTTGAACAATTAGAATCGCCAAGTGAAGCTGTTGGTATTGTAAAGCGTGATGTTGTAAAGATAATAACACCAGGTACTTTAATGGATGATAGTTTAGATGAAAAAAATGCAATTAGAATTGCAAGTATTGTGGATTATCAATATGGGTATGCAATAAGTCTTTTAGATATGTCTACAGGAGAGTGTATTGCCCTAAGAATCAAATCAGAAAAACTAGGACTATTACAAACGATGTTGAAAAATAATGTTAGAGAAATTGTTGTTGTGAATGACTTTAACCCAAAAATAATTGATAGTATTCGTAATTTAGGTAGTATAACTATTTCTTATTGTGATAAAAATGATATCGATGAAAATTATCTTGAATTATGTAATCATATAAAAGATGTGAATGTTTTAAATAGTTATGGTAAATTAATTAATTATTGTTTGGCTACTTCTAAACAAATGTTATCACACCTACAAATCTTAAAACTTGAAGATAGTAATCAATATATGACTATGGATTATTCTACTATCACAAACCTTGAACTTATAGCTCCTTTAAGGGCTGTGGGTAAGTCTAATACCTTATGGGGTTATCTTGATAAGTGTCAAAGTTCAATGGGTTCTAGAATGCTTAAAAAAGTTATTTCTGAGCCATTAGTAATAGAAGATGAAATTAATCAACGTTTAGATAAAGTTGAAGTTATGGTTAATAATTATAATTTAAGAATGGATTTAAAAAATGCTTTATCACAAATTTATGACTTACAAAGATGCATTGCAAAGATTGCATATAAAAGTGTTAATGCTATTGATTTAGTACGTTTATTAAAGACACTAAAACAAGTTCCTATTATTATGAATTATTTGAGTGAGTATGAACAATTTAAAGAATTAATCAAAATTGATTATTGTAGTGATTTATGTGATCTTTTAGATAATGCATTATTAGAAAGTCCTGCAGTATCATTAAAAGATGGGAATTTATTTAAAGATAATTATGACGAAAAATTAGATGAATTAAAACTTTTAGCGACTGATAGTAAACAATGGATTTTAAGGCAAGAAAATATTGAAAGAGAAAAAACTGGAATCAAGACTTTAAAGATCGGTTATAATCGTGTATTTGGTTATTATATAGAAGTAAGTAAAGGTCAAGTTGGTATGGTTAAAGAAGAATATGGATATATTCGTAAACAAACTTTATCAAATAATGAACGTTATATTACAGCTCAACTTAAAGAAAAAGAGGACACAATTTTAAATTCATTTGATCGTGCATTAAAACTTGAATATCAATTGTTTATTGATTTAGTTGTATCTATTCAAAAATATCTACCAAAACTACATAAAGTAGCTAATAATTTAGCTTATATTGATGTACTTTATGCCTTAAGTGTTACATCGGCTAATAATCATTATTGTCGTCCTATTTTTAGTGATGATAAACTTGAAATAATTGAAGGTAAACATCCAATGTTATGCGAAAGTAAAGAAATAAATTATGTATCAAATAATTGTTATATGGATCATGATAAAAGTATTTTAATTATAACAGGACCAAATATGGGTGGTAAATCTACGTATATGCGTCAAATTGCATTGAATGTAATCATGGCTCAAATAGGTTGTTATACTGCATGTGATAGTTGTATTACGCCTATTTTTGATAAGTTGTTTACAAGACTTGGTGCAAGTGATGATATCTTAAGTGGTCAATCAACTTTTATGGTTGAAATGAATGAAGCAAATTATGCATTAAGTAATGCAACAAATAAATCATTAATTTTATTTGATGAAATCGGTAGAGGAACATCGACCTATGATGGTATGAGTATTGCTATGTCGATGATTGAATATATAAGTGTAAAAATAAAAGCAAAAACTTTATTTAGTACTCATTATCATGAAATAACACAATTAGAAGATAGTTTAGACAATGTAAAAAACGTGAATGTATTAGTAAAAAATAATGATGGTGATATAAGTTTTATGTATCGTATTGTGGAAGGTAAAGCTAATCAATCTTATGGTATCAATGTTGCGAAACTTGCGAATTTACCAGATGCAATTATAAATCGTAGTAATGAATTATTAGCACAATTTGAAAGTGAAAAGAAAGTTGTTCAACAATCTTTTGGAATGTTTGTAAGTGAGACAGTTGTTGATGAAAATGCTGTAGATCTTAAGCAAATGATTAAACAAATTGATCCAAATAAACTAACACCAATTGAGGCCTTAAATGCAATTTATGATTTAAAGGCTATGTTGAAGTAGGTATAATATGGCTATAATACATCAATTAAGTGATAATCTTGCGAATCTTATTGCAGCAGGTGAAGTTGTTGAAAGACCATCAGGAATCATAAAAGAGTTAATCGAAAATAGTATTGACGCTAAAGCTACACGCATTGAAGTTACCACATCAAATGGTGGATTATTAAAAATAGTTGTTAGTGATAATGGTTGTGGTATGGATAAAGATGATGCGGTGAAATGCTTTGATCGCCATGCTACAAGTAAAATAAGTAATAATGATGATCTATGGTCAATTAAATCATTAGGTTTTAGAGGGGAAGCACTGCCTTCAATTGCAAGTGTTTCCAAAGTAGAACTAATAACTAATTGTGGTAATGATGGTTATAAAGTAAATAATCATTATGGTGAAATTGTAGAAGTAATACCAATGGCCTGTAATAAAGGTACTAGTATAAGTATTACTAACCTATTTTATAAAACTCCTGCAAGATTAAAATATTTAAAGTCAGAAAACTATGAAATGGCAGTAATTCAAGATGTTGTTTATAAATTTGCACTAGGTAATCCAAATATATCTTTTAGATTAATAAATAATAATAAAGAGATACTTAAAACATCAGGACTAAATGATTTAAGTGAAGTTATAAGTATTATTTATGGCAGAGATTGTTATAAAAATGCTTTTAAATTTGATTTTGAAGACTTTGATTACAAGATTAGTGGTGTTGCCCTATTGCCACAAATTAATCGTGCAAATAAAAACTATATACATATTTTTATTAATCAGCGGATGATTAAGTCTTTTAGAATAAATAAAGCAATTATCAATGCCTATAATTCATATATGGATCATAGTCGTTACCCTATCATAATTATCAACATTAAAATGGACGAGCAGCTAGTTGACGTAAATGTCCATCCATCTAAATGGGAAGTACGTTTATCAAAACAGACACAACTAGAATATTTAATAAGTGATGGACTAAAAAAAGCGCTAGATAATGTTATGAGAGCGAATTATGTTACTAAAACAAGTTTATCTACCGATAAGCATTTTAATGATGCACAAACATTAGATGTGGATAAAGTTGAAGAAATAAATAATCAAATCAATAATGTTAGTAAAAATGATAATGTTGATACAAGTTCAATAATTAATGTGAATAATGATATTAATACAATGAAAAATATTAATAATAATTCAATACAACAAAGTCATAGTATCCATGATGAAGCTATTAAAGACTTTTTTGAACGTAAAGATAATGTGGATAAAAAAATAGATATTAATAATGTTATCAGTGTGGATAATAATGAGGAAATTGTTGAAAGTTATCAACATAATAATCAAATAAATGTTTCAAATCCTATAATTAATACTGATATTATTACTGTTAAAGCAGATGATATTTTTCCTATTAACTATCAAGTTAAAGAACAAAAGTTAGAGTATGCAAGTGAAAATGAAACTTATAAACAAAAACAATTTGATTTAAATCAGCTTGATGTCGATGGTGAAATCTTAAATAGTGATGTGGATAATAAGTTTCCTAATTTAAGTGTTATAGGTCAAATGCATGGTAAGTACATCATTTGTAGTAGTGATGATGGTTTATACATTATTGACCAACATGCAGCACAAGAAAGATACAATTATGAAAGAATACAAAAGGTTTTAGATACAAAGAGTTTTCATACTGATTTATTAATACCAATAACATTAAATGCTACAGCTATGTGTATTAATCAATTAGCTGAATTAAATCAATACGCAAAAGCAATTGATATTGAGTTTGAAGAATTTTCACATAATAGTTTAATTGTAAGAAGTGTGCCACTTTGGATGAATGATTTAGATGAAGTATTATTTCTACAAGATATCTTAGATATGTTTAAAGATGTGAATGATATTAGTAAAATTGAATTAAATAAAGATAAAATTGCAACTATGGCATGTCATTCATCAATTAGATTTAATCGTTTTTTAACTCAAATTGAAATGGAAAAAGTTATTGTAGACTTAAAAAATTGTAAGCAACCATTTAATTGTCCACATGGTCGCCCTACATTTATATGTATAAGTGAAAAACAATTAGTAAAGGATTTTAAACGATGAAAAAAGTAATAGTAATTGTAGGACCAACAGCTGTTGGGAAAAGTGATGCGGGAATATATCTTGCACAAAATTTTAATGGTGAAATTATCAGTGGGGATAGTATTCAAGTATATAAGGGATTAGATATTGGTTCTGGAAAAGTAAGTGCTGATGAAAAAATGCAAGCTGTTCATCATAATGTGGATAACATTGATCCAAAAGATGACTATAGTGTAGCAAATTTTCAAATTGATAGTCGAAGATTAATTGATGAAATAAGTAATGAAAATAAACTGCCAATAATTGTAGGTGGAACAGGTCTTTATATTAAGGCATGTTTATATGATTATGTTTTTAGTGTGCAAGAAAATTATGATTTAAGTAAATATGAAACAATGTCTAATGAACAAATGTATCAAATGTTGGAAGTACTCGATCCTAATAGTCTACAAACAATTCACATTAATAATCGTCAAAGAATTATCAGAGCATTAAGTATGGCGGAAAATGGTGTTATAAAATCAGAAGTAATTGATAGTCAAAATAAAGAAATGTTATATGATGCTTTAATTATTGGACTAACATGCGAAAGAGAATTGCTTTATAAAAGAATTAATAACCGTGTAGAAAATATGATTGAAAATGGACTAGAAAATGAAATTGATGGTCTTTTAAATGATGGCGTTAACTTTACAAATTTATCAATGCAAGGAATTGGTTATAAAGAGTGGCGTGAATATTTTTCGAAAAATGAAACAATTGATGAAGTTTGCAATCAAATACAGACGCATAGTCGACAATTTGCGAAAAAACAATATACTTGGTTCAATAATCAAATGGATGTGAATTGGATAGATATTACAGATGAAAAAATGAATGAGGAATTAAATAGATTAGTAGGTGAATTTATTAATGAGTGAAATGTCTAGTAGATCACAATTATTGATACAAGAAAGTGGAATAGAAAAGTTGCGCAATGCTTGTGTTTTAGTTGTAGGTGTTGGTGGTGTTGGCTCTTTTGCTATTGAAGCATTAGCACGTTGTAATGTTGGGAAAATTATCATTGTGGATAAAGATGTTGTTTCTATTTCAAATTTAAATCGTCAAATTCATGCGAGTTATGAAACTATTGATGTTAGTAAAACAATGGCAATGAAAAATAGAATTAATTCATATAATAAGGATTGCGAAGTTGTTTGTATCAATGAATTTTTTGATGAAAACTCAACTTTTATAAATGATCATAAGATTGATTTTTGTATTGATGCTATTGATACTATATCAAGTAAATTTGCTTTAATTAAAAAATGTTATGAAAATAATATCAAAATTATTTCATGTATGGGGATGGGTAATCGTTTAGATAGTAGTAAAATTATTATAACAACACTGGATAAAACTGAATATGATCCACTAGCTAGAGCTTTACGTAATATTGTAAAGAAGAATAGATTTAATCACAAAATACATGTTGTAACATCGACTGAAATACCTTTTAAACAAAAGGAAGTCATGGATGAAAATGCAACAATTTTAAAAGATCGTATACCACCAAGTTCAATGATTTTTACTCCATCAACAGCAGGTATTACATGTGCAAGTTATGTAGTAAGAAACATTTTGAAACAATAATGTAACAACTTTCATAAATTCTTTGAAAATATTTCATAAAATGCTTGCAAAAGCTTTTGTATGGGGATATAATAACATTATTCAAATGAACGGGGAGAATATTTTATGAAAAAAACAAAGAAAGTATTAGCTGTTTTTCTAACAGCATTAATGGCAGCATCGCTAGTCGGCTGTGCAAAAGAACCAACAGGTGATTCGGGAAACAATAAAGAACCAGAAGTAAAAACAGATTCTGTAGTAATTGGACATATTGGACCTCATGATGGGGATTTATCAGTTTATGGTCTTGCAGTAAAAAATGGTGCCACAATGGCCATTCAAGAAGTTAAACAAGTTTTAGGGAGAGATATTGAAATGATTTCTTATGATTCTAAAGGTGATGGTACAGAGGCAGTTAATGCTTATAATAAACTTATTGACCAAGATGGTGCAGTTGCTATTATCGGTGGTGTTGTATCTGGTGAGTCTACTGCAATCGGTAGTTCATCACAAGGAATTGGTACTCCAATTTTATCTCCAAGTGCAACAGCAGCAGAGTTTTCGTTAACAGGTTCTAATGTATTTAGAGGTTGTTATACCGATCCTATTCAAGCTACGCAAATCGCAAAATTTGTTGCGGAAGATTTAGGTGCTACAACTGCCGCAATTATTTATAATACAGGTGATGCATATTCAGATGGTGTAAGACAAGTATTTACAGATGAGTTTACTGCAGCAGGAGGTGAAGTTGTTGCTTCTGAAGGTTATGCAGCTGGCGATAATGATTTCAAAACTCAGCTTACTAAAATTGCTCAATTAGATATCGACGTTTTATTTGTTCCTAACTATTACGAAGATGTTGCCTTAATTGCTAAACAAGCTAAAGAATTAGGAATCGATGCTACTTTAGTTGGTGGCGACGGTTGGGATGGTGTTTTGAGTGTTACTGATGATGCTTCTGTATTAGAGGGTGCAATCTTCGCTAATCACTATTCTATAGAAGATCCAGCTATTCAAGAGTTTACTACATCTTATACAGATCAATTTGGTACTGCCCCAAATGCATTTGCTTATTTAGCTTATGATTCTACAAAGGCTATGCTTCAAGCAATTGAAGATGCAGGAAATACAGATTCAGAAGCAATTGTAAAAGCTCTTGCAGGTATTTCATATGATGGTATTTTAGGAAATATGCAATTTGATGAAAATGGCGATCCAATCAAAGATGTAGCATTTGTTACAATCAAAGATGGTAAATATGTAACTTACGGGAAATAAAAATATATAAAAAGAAGCAGTGGAAACTGCTTCTTTATTACATAGGGGGTATATTATGGAATTATTTTTAATGCAGTTACTTAATGGAATTAATATTGGTGCTATATATGCTTTAATAGCACTTGGTTATACAATGGTTTATGGAATTGCGAAACTTATTAACTTTGCTCATGGTGAAATAATAATGGTTGGTTCTTATACAATGTTTATTTGTATTGCAACTTTTGACTTGCCAGTTGTTTTATCAATAATTATTACGATATTAGCTTGTGCACTTTTGGGTGTAGTAATTGAAAAACTTGCGTATAAGCCACTTAGAAATGCATCAAGAATTTCTCTTTTAATTACAGCTATTGGTATGTCATATTTATTACAATCAGTATTTCAATTAATTTTTAGTGCTAACTCTAAAACTTTTCCACAAGTAATTAATGTAAGCAATGTGGAAATATTTAATGTTACAGTTAGTGGTAATCAAATTGTTACTTTATTTGTGGCAATATTTTTAATGATTGTTTTAGATTTATTTGTAAGAAAAACTAAAACGGGTAAATCAATGCGCGCTGTTAGTGAAGATAGTGGTGCAGCACAATTAATGGGAATTAACGTTAATCGTACTATATCAATAACTTTCTCAATAGGTTCAGCACTTGCAGCTGTTGCAGGTATTTTATATAGTTCATCTTATCCTTTAATTAATCCTTTTATGGGTTCAACAATCGGTATTAAAGCATTTACTGCAGCAGTAATTGGTGGAATTGGTATAATTCCGGGTGCTGTTTTAGGTGGATTTATTTTAGGTATTATTGAAAGTCTTTCAAAGGCATATATTTCTTCACAATTGTATGATGCAATTGTATTCTCTACTTTAATATTAACATTAGTCTTTAAGCCGTCAGGTTTATTAGCTAAGCATAAAAAAGAGAAGGTGTAATATATGAAAAAATTTAAATTGAAAAAAATCGATAACAAAAAGAAAACATTCTTATATATTTTTATGATTGTTGTAATATATGCAATAGTTATGGCACTTACAAGTGCCGGTATAATTAATCGTTATTATAATGGTATTTTAATTACAGTTTGTATCAATCTTATTTTAGTTGTAAGTCTTAACTTAACAACAGGGTATTTAGGTCAACTAACGTTGGGTCATGCCGGATTTATGGCGATAGGTGCATATGCTGCTGCTTATTTCTCTAAAACATTTATGACTATTCCCCAGCCATTTTCATTTATAATTGCATTATTAATTGGTGGAGTTATGGCAATGATAGCAGGATTAATAATTGGTGTTCCAGCTCTTAGGCTTAAAGGAGATTATTTAGCGATAATTACGTTAGGATTTGGGGAAGTTATTAAAACAATTTTATTAAGTATGGCAATAATTGGTGGTGCCAAGGGTTATATTGGAATTCCAAGAGTAACTACTTTCACATCCGCCTACGTATTTGTAATAATCACAATTGTGTTTGTTTGCTTACTTATAAAATCACGCCATGGTAGGGCAATTATCTCGATTAGTGAAGATGAAATTGCATCTGAAGCAAGTGGCATTAATATTGTTAAGTATAAAATAATGGCTTTTGCATTTGCTGCTTTTTTTGCAGGAATTGCAGGGGGTATTTATGCACATTATATGGGGATTATTGAACCGAAAACATTTGGATTTAATAAATCAATTGAAATATTAGTTATGGTAGTACTTGGTGGTATGGGCAGTATTAATGGCGCTGTTATTGCAACAATAGCTATTACGATATTACCAGAAATGCTAAGAAGTTTATCACAGTATCGTACTTTAATGTATGCAGTAACACTTATTGGTGTTATGTTATATAAATATGATCCAAGAGTACAAGTTTTAATGTGCAAAGCTAAAATGTTTTGTGCTAAGATAAATCCTTTTAAACGCAAGGAGGCAAAATAATGAATGTTTTAAAAATAAGTAATTTAGGTATCAACTTTGGTGGACTTAGAGCTGTGGATAACTTTAACCTTGAAATAAACGAGGGTGAATTAGTTGGACTTATTGGACCAAATGGTGCTGGTAAAACGACTGTTTTCAACATGTTGACTGGAGTATATGCCCCAACTGATGGAACTTTACAATTAGGTGGTGTTAAGTATAATGGCAAAACTACCTATCAAATCGCAAATATGGGTATAGCTAGAACATTTCAAAATATTCGCTTATTTAAAAATTGTACTGTGTTGGATAATGTAAAAGTTGCGATGCATGATACTTATCGTTATAGTGTTATTGATGCAGTATTTAGATTGCCTAAATATTATCGTTTAGAAAAACAAATGAATGAAAAAGCAATTGAGTTATTAAAAATATTTTCATTAGAAGATTATGCTGAATCAAAAGCATCAAGTTTACCTTATGGAAAACAAAGAGAACTTGAAATAGTTAGAGCACTTGCAACAAATCCAAAATTATTATTGTTGGATGAACCTGCAGCTGGTATGAATCCTAATGAAACAAAAGAATTAATGAATACGATAAAAAAAGTTAGAGATGAATTTAAAATTGCTATTCTTTTAATTGAACATGATATGAAACTTGTTAAAGGGATATGTGAGAAAATAACTGTGTTAAACTATGGATGTGTTTTAGCTGAAGGTGATGTTGAAACAGTATTAAGTAATAAGAGTGTAATTAGCGCTTATTTAGGAGATTAATTATGTTAAAAGTTAATAATTTAAAAGTAAACTATGGTATGATAGAGGCAATTAAAGATGTGTCTTTTGAAATTAACCAAGGAGAAATAATTGCGTTAATTGGAGCAAATGGTGCAGGTAAAACAACTATTATGCATGCAATATCAGGACTTATTAAACCTGTAAGTGGTTCTATAATGCTTAATGGACAAGACATAACTAAAATACAAGCTCATGAAATTGTTAGAAAGCATTTAATTCAAGTTCCAGAAAGACGACGTGTTTTTGCATCACAAAGTGTTGAAGAGAATCTACAATTAGGTGCATTCACAAGAAAAGATAAAGTTGAAATAGCTAAAGATATGGAAATGGTTTATGCAAGATTTCCACGATTAAAGGAAAGATATAAACAATTAGCAGGAACACTATCAGGTGGTGAGCAACAAATGCTTGCTATGGGTAGAGCACTAATGAGTAAACCTGAAATATTAATTTTAGATGAACCGAGTATGGGTCTTGCTCCACTTTTAGTAGCAGAAATTTTTAGTATCATTAAAGACATCAATAAAAGTGGAACTACTGTTTTACTTGTTGAACAAAATGCGAAAATGGCACTTAAAATTGCTGACCGTGCATATGTTTTAGAAACAGGTAACATTGTTGTTACAGGTACTGGAGAAGAATTGATTAATTCTGATGAAATCAAGAAAGCTTACCTAGGAGGGTAAAAATTATGTATGTTAAAGATCGTATGACAAAAAATCCGTTGTGCATTGAAAAAACTAAGCAAATCAATAAAGTATTAGATATTATGGCTAAAAATAATTTTCACCGAATTCCAGTAATTGAAAATAATAAATTAATAGGTCTTATAACTGAAGGTGTTATTTCAGATCGTTCACCTAGTAAGGCGACAAGTTTATCAATTTATGAACTTAATTATTTATTATCGAAAACAAATGTTGAAGAAATAATGATTAAAGAAGTAATAACGATTGGGAGTGAGGCTTTATTAGAAGAAGCTGCAATGCTTATGCGTAAAAATAATATCAATTGTTTAGTTGTAGTTGATACTGATGTAGTAACAGGAATTATTACTAATAACGATATATTTGAAGCATTTGTAGACTTACTTGGCTATTATGAACAAGGATATCGATTTGTTATTGAAGTTGAAGATGATAAAGAAGGTATTCTTAGTGATATTTCAAGTTGTTTCTTCAAAGATGGCGCCTTTATTACAAACCTTGCAGTTTATCATGCAAATAATAAAACAGAGGTTGTTATTAGGGCAAGATGTGAAAATAGTACACAAATTATAGCTGATTTACAAGGTAAAAACTATACAGTTGTTGAGTGTGTGGAAAATAAGATTAAAAGATAAATAAACAAATATAAGCTGACATGAAATTGGATTTTTGATTTTAAGTCAGTTTTTATATTTCGGAATATAAAATTAAAGTATGATAGAATTATTGTAGTTAAATAATTATTTTCAAGATTAATCTGCAAAGAATATTTATACAAAAATTGAAATATCTACCTTTTAAAATAATTCATTTTATATTTTATTAATCGGTTGTTAAAACTTTAGTAATATTGTACTAAGGAAGTATGTTATAATTGAATTGGAGGATTATTACAATGACAAATGAAATAAACAATATTGATTTAATACAAATGATAAAATCATTAGATAACAAATCTACTAAAGAAGATATTAATACAGTAATAAATTATGATTTAAAGCAATTATCACCTAATTTAAAAGTTGGTGAAGAACAACATTCAATCAAAAGATTTTTAAAGTATAAGGCAACTACAAAGGGTAATTTTGAACCAGATGCAACAGCTACTGCAATGAATTTCTTAAAGCATGTACTAGCTTTAGAATTATCAATTAACGAAGATGAAATCTCAGTTGATGATAAAAGAGGTTTATCTTTTGAAGTAGATGGTAAAAGAGTTTGGTTAGAATCAGATACAATGAATTCTTTTTGGACAACATACAAGTCTGCAATCACTAACTTATTACCAGATTATAAGCAAAGCTGTAAAATAGCTGATATTAATACATCAAAAGCTATGGTTAAGCAAATGCATAAATTAATTGAAGGTTATGTAGTTTTTGATTTAAATGAATCTAATAGTGAATTAGACAAAGAATTACAATTATTTGCGACACTTACACATTCAGTTATGAATATGGTACTTGTACCAAGAAATTTTAATCGTGCACGTCTTGCGAAAACAAATGACTATTGGGATTTATCACTTATGTTATTAAATACTGAAGAATTTAATAATAAAGATAGTAATTATGTTTGGTATTTAAATAATTTAGATAAAATGATGATAGAAGATTGCTTTAATGGTTCAGAAAATATTGACAATGTTAAAGTATTATTTGATAACCATGGTTTTGCTAGTGAAAATATGTTACCTAAAACATTAGAAGAAATTACACAATGTGTATCTTCAATTAACACACAAATTCAACTTAGAGGATTAAGATTAATTAGTTTAATCAATCCAAATTGTGAAGCTGTTTGTAATGAAATGATCGAAGAATTAACTAAATAAAAATACATAATAAAAAAGATCTTTACATTAATTTTGTAAAGGTCTTTTTTGTTATAATTATTATTTTAAATGTTTTATAGCTAAAAATTATATTGATAGTTTTATATTAAAAAATCTTTCTTAATAATTTTATTTTCTTTTTATAAGGGGCATAACGTACATTAATATCTAATAATAAACTCTTCTTTAAAATACTTTTTGTGTGACTAAAAGTATAAAAACTTTCTTTTCCATGATAATTACCCATACCACTTTCACCAACTCCACCAAATGACAAGTTTGAGTTTGCAAGATGGACTATTGTATCATTTACACAACCACCACCAAAAGAAATATTATTTAAAATTTTATTTTCATTTTCTTTAGAGGTTGTAAAGCAATATAAGGCAAGTGGTTTAGGTCTATTGTTTATTTGGGTAATAACTTCATTGATATTTGTGAATGATATTATTGGTAAGATAGGACCAAATAATTCATCTTCCATAACAAGACTATCAAAATTACAATTATTAATAATAGTTGGTGCAATTTGTAATGTGCTAGGATTTGATTTACCACCATAAACACAATCACTATTTTTAATTAAAGCACAAAGTCTATCAAAGTGATTTTGATTAATGATTTTTGGATATTCACTATTTTGTTGTGGATTTTCTCCGTAAAATAAAGTGATATATTTTATCATACTTAGTATCAATTCATCTTTAACTTTTTCATGTACTAATATATAATCAGGTGCAACACATGTTTGACCAGAATTTAATAATTTTCCCCAAATAATACGTTTGGCGGATAAATCAATTTTAGCACTTTCATCTACAATACAAGGACTTTTACCACCTAATTCTAAAGTGATTGGAGTTAAATGTTTCGCAGCTTTTTCCATTACTAATTTCCCAACTATTGGACTACCAGTAAAAAAGATATAATCAAATTTTTCTTCTAATAATTGTTGGTTAATATCTCTACCACCTTGTAATACACAAATATAATTATCATCAAAAACACTCAAAATTTTATTTATTATTTTTGAAGTTGCTTTTGAATAATTAGATGGTTTTATAATAGCACAATTTCCAGCTGCTATTGCACCAATTAATGGTACCATAGTAAGTTGGAAAGGATAATTCCATGGTGACATAATTAAAACATTACCGTAAGGATCTTGGTACTGATAACTAGTAGATGGAAAATGCATAAGTGGGGTCTTTTTCTTTTTTGGTTTCGCAAATGAATTAATATTCTTAATCATGTATTTTAAGTCTTCATAAACAATACCAATTTCTGTTTCATATGCTTCAAACTCTGATTTATTTAAATCTTTTTTAAGTGCATTAAATATAGCACTCTCATTTAATTTAATCGAACTATATAGTTTTCTTAGTTGATTTTTTCTAAATGCAATATTTTTTGTTTCATCATTTGAAAAATACAATTTTTGCTTTTCTATAATTTCTGAAATATTACTCATTATTATCTCCTTTTAAGTTTAATAAAACTTCTTCAAATTTGCTTATTGACCAAATATCAGGAACAGGATATGTTGGATTTGCCTCATGATATGCAACTTTTGCCATTTTTGGAATATCTACTTCATTTATTTCAATGATACATTTTGGAATTTTCATTAAATCATTCATTTCTTCAATCCAAGATATTAATTTATTTGTTTTAATGTGATCGTTATCTTGATATTGACTTAAACCAATATAATCAGCTATGATAGCTAATCTTTTCTCAGCCTTACTTCCATATGCTTTTAGTACAATAGGTAATGCTACGGCGTTAGCATAGCCGTGTGGGATATTATATGTTCCGCCTAATGTATGAGCGATGGCATGAACATTACCTACATATGCTCTTGTAAATGCTTTACCAGCATAAAATGATGCATATTGCATTGATTCACGTGCCTTTGCATTATAACCATCTAAATATGCTACATACAAATTTTCATGAATTAATTTAATTGCACTAAGTGCATCATTTTTTGTTTGTTTTGTATTAGATTTCCCAATGAACGCTTCTATTGCATGAGTCAATGCATCCATACCCGTAGTTGCAGTTATAAACTTTGGTAATTTATATGTTAAAGTATAATCCATAACAATATATTTTGGTATTAAGCACATATCAGAAATTGCATATTTTTGATGTGTTTTATCATCTGTAATAACAGCAGCAATTGTAATTTCACTACCAGTACCTGATGTTGTAGGTACAATAAATAATGGAATTAACTTTTTGCGGATTTTTTGAATCCCTTTCATTTTTAATATTGATTTATTTGGTTGTACAACTCTTGCTGCTACTATTTTAGCACAATCAATAGGTGAACCACCACCAAATGCAATAATAATACTGCAATTATTTGATTTATATATAGCCAATGCTTCTTCTACGTTTGTCACTGTAGGGTTGGGTAATATATTATCATAAATAACATACGATATTTGCTTAAAATCAAGTTCAAATATAAGAGTATCTAATAACCCTAAGGAAATAAGACTATTATCAGTGATTATTAATATTTTTTGATTAACTGACAATACATCAGTTAGTTGTTTAAAAGCTGTTTGACCTTTAAATATTTTTGGTTCTCTAAATAACACAAAGTATGATGCTAGGTTAAAAATTTGTTGATGTAATCTACAATATAATTTATTTATCATTTTTATTACCTTTCTTGAATGTTGAATAAATTCAATTCCAATGTTATACTTGTGTACAATATTATACAATAGTCAATTATTTAAGATTTGTACAATATTGAACTATTTAATTTATTTAGTTCAGAAAGTGAGTAAAATTATGAGTAAACAACCATATAGAAATGCTGTAAAATCAAAAAATTCAATAAAAGACGCTTTTTTGCATTTGATATCAAATAAAGATATTACACAAATTAGAGTTAGAGAAATTACTGATGAAGCAAATATAAGCAAGGGTACATTTTATGCACACTATAGTGATATCTATAATGTATTAGAAGATATTGAAAATGAAAATATTGAACGTTTAGTATCGTTTTTAACAGAAAAATTACATGATTCATTAATTGATGATTTTACACCTTTTTTAAGTGAACTATTTGGATATATACAAGATAATAAAGAAATATATAACAATCTTTTTAAATCTAATATTGCTCCTGTTTTTTTAAGTAAACTTCAAAAAGTATTCGTAGACTATATGATGAATGATACAAAGATGGTTTTAAAGCTTAAATCAAATAAAGAAGCTAAATTATATTTTTCGTTTATTGCAGTAGGTACAGCATCATTAATTCAACAACATTTTTTAAATCCTGTAGAGTATGAATTAAATGATCTGATAGATACACTCAATGATGGAATATTGCATGGAATTAGTTCGCTATTAAAGTAATAAAGTTTATAGTTATTTATTTTGTGTGTTTATTATAATTAAACTTAGAGTAAGATAATATCTAAATAAATGTTGACTTTAGCAAATATTAGTGTTAAATTAGTAAGGCATTAAACTAAAAGACGTCTAAAGACTATAGATTTTACTGTTTCTGATTATAAACAGTTGAATTTTTAGTCTTTTTTTTATGGAGAGAATATGGAAAATAATAAATTAGAACAAAAAGGAATATTTTCATTGTTATTAACAATGTCAATTCCGCCAATGATTTCAATGCTTATAATGTCGCTATACAATATAGTGGATAGCTATTATGTAGCACAAATATCAAACGACGCACTTACTGCAGTATCACTTGCATTTCCACTACAAAATATCTGCCTTGCAGTATCGGTAGGAATAGGGGTTGCCATTAATGCCACAATGGCAAAAAGTTTAGGTGAAAAAAATAGTGAACTAACAAATAAAATAGCTACTCATGGATTTGTCTTTACAGGAATTCATAGTATTATATTTGTGGTTTTTGGACTTGTATTCGCAAGACCATTTGTTGTTTTATTTACTAATGATATCGAAATAATCAATATGAGTGTTTCATATATTCAAATTGTATTATGCTGTACATTTGGGATGCAATTTCATATATTAATTGAAAAAATATTTCAAGCTACAGGTAATATGTTTGTACCGATGTTATTACAAATGCTTGGTGCAATAGTAAATATTATATTGGATCCTATCTTTATTTTTGGTTGGTTTGGATTACCTAAAATGGGTATTCAAGGGGCTGCAATAGCAACTATTATAGGGCAAATGTCTGCCTTTATATTAGCTTACTTACTTTATAAAAGAAATCTTAAATCGATTAAAGTTGACTTTAAACACTTCAAATTCGATAAACATATATCAAAAAGATTATATTCGATTGCAATTCCTTCAGGTATGATGATGGCTTTCCCATCAATATTAGTAAGTGTTTTAAATTCAATACTATATAGTTTTTCACAAGTTGCAGTTAACGTTTTTGGTATATATTTTAAACTACAAACATTTGTATATATGCCAGCATGTGGAATTGTTCAGGGAATGAGACCAATAATTAGTTATAATATTGGAGCGCAAAGAATTGATCGCGTTATTGAAGTAGTAAAATATGCATTGTTATTCACATTTGTTATCATGGTAGCAGGAACATTAATATTTGAAATATTACCATCAACGGTAATTGAAATATTTTCTAAAGATCAAGATATGATAATACTTGGAACAAGGGCATTTAGAATAATAGCGATTGGATTTATTTTCTCAACAACAGCAGTCGTTTTTTCAGGAATGTTTGAAGCCTTAGGGTTAGGGTTTTCTTCATTAGTAATTAACTTAATGAGACAATTAATATTAGTAATTTTATTTGCAATAATATTTTCTGCTATGTTTGGACTTGATGGTATCTGGTTTTCAATAGTAATTGCGGAAATTATGACATGTGTTATATCATCTTTGATGGGCTATAAAGCAATTAAAAATTTATAAAATTAAAAAGCTACAATCATCAGTCAAATCTGGATTGTAGCTTTTTGTTATTTATTATGAATATTTATATGGTAAGTGATTATTTTTTACCTGAAAATCATGTTAATTGGTATATGTTCATTTCCAAAATTCATCAATAGCAAAACATTTTTCAACTTTACTAGTAAAATAATCATTATTTGGATATGTAAAACATGATGATGAGTAGATAAGGTAAACAGTGAATCAATTTCTGATATATTCATAATGCCATATTCTCAATTCCCTTATCAAAGGGCTTGTTTTTTTAAAACTCTTTAATGTATTGCTTTATTACAAGTAATGTTATATAGTACTGTATAAGATTTGTTAATTAGAAAAGTAAAGTGTTTTTACTTAAGGAGAAAAAATGAAATATATAGGACTTATTATATTAATGTACGCATTAGTAGCACTCTCAGGTTTATTATTTATAGGGGTATTACTGGGATCTTTTTGGATTAAGAAGAACATTTCAAACATGAACGAAGTAAAGTGGGAAGATTATTTTAAATCTATGAGTAACACTAAATATATATTAAAGTTTTGCTTTATTTATCTTATTGCACTAATAATTGTTACAATACTTTCTCAATATATTTATGGCGCTTTTAATTTTAAAGATACAAAGACTTTAGCTTTTATTACATTTGTTTTTGGATTTATGAAAATGATATGGATTATAATAATTCATAAAAAAGAAATGCTTTCTAAAATAGAAGAACTTAGGCGTAAATAAAAAGAACTATTATTAAATAGTTCTTTTTTATAACGTATATTAAATAATTCCAAATAACATAAAACCTATAAGATTAATTCCGAAATTCGCAAACATGTGGACCATCCAAGATGGATAGATATTATCACTTTTATCACATAAGTAATTAAAGATAAGTCCACCAACCATTAAACCTATAATAGCAAGTATTAATAGGTATATAGGGAACCAGCCAATCATCATAGATATATGATAAAGAGCAAAAGCTAGAGAACTGAACAGATATGCGAATCGTTTGCTAGTTAAATTTTTTAAAGTTAGAAATGCAAAGCCTCTGAAAAAAAATTCTTCTAGTAATGAATTAATAATTGATATGTATATAGCTACTAAAACAAAATTATCTTTACTTACCCCGATATTTTCTGTTAAGGATGATGTAATTGAACTAAAATCGATGAAGGGTGATAATATATAATATCCTATAATAATTAATAAAAATGTAGATAAACCTAAAGCTAGAGGTATTATTAATTGTTTTCGATTTAATAGGAAAAGTTTTTTTAAATTTAAATCCTTAACAATTAAATTATAAATTACTGGAAGTGCTAAAAATAAAACTATCTTAATCATTGATTTTTCAAAATATTCAGGTTTGATAACTGCATCGACATACCCCATAATTATACAATTAAGTAATACAATGCTTATAATTAGAAATTTTTTGTGATTTTTCATTGAAAGCTCCTTTCAATTTATTAATTTGAATTTTTAAATAACAAATACTTATATTAACTATTATTTTTGCGTACATTCCTTGCACTTTTTTTTATCTGCATACATATTAATGTCTGCCATTTCTAATAAACTAGTTAAAGTTATATCCTCTTTAAAATCAGATAAAGCATAACCCACAGCATATGAAATATTGATATCTTCTTTTAATAAATTGAATTTCTCAGTAGAAATACGTATTTCATCAATAAATAATTGAATTTTATTATTTGTGGTATTATCATAAATGACAATAAATTCATCACCGCCAATTCTTGCAATGAAACATTCTTCATTTGAAATGTTTTTTAAAATGTTAGAAAAATTTTGTATTAATTGATCTCCAACCGCATGACCAAATGTATCATTAGTTTGCTTTAAATTGTTTAAATCAAACATTATTAAAGCATAATTGATATTTTTATTTAAAATTCCATAGCTTTCAATTTTTTGATAAAATTTACTCCTATTTGGTAAACCTGTCTGTAAATCGATATGTGAAAAATTTTCAATTCTTTTGATTTCTTTTTTAGAAAACATAAGTTTTTGAAATATAAATAACAAAGAAATAATTAAAAAAGTATATGTAATAATCAAAATATATTTTGTAAAATTATAAAGATCCAGGGTTCTATCAGAAAATTGTTCAGCTAATGTTACAGAATTATCAGCATTTTCAAAATGTATTTCACTTATCTCTATAATGTTAGTATTTTCATAACCTAATATTCTTGTTTGTTCTATTTCTAAGATTAATTCTTGCCATATTGACTCAAGTACAACTAGCGAATTTTGATAATCTATATCATCAATTTTTTTTAAATTATAATTACTTACTTCATCACTTTGTAACTGATCCAAAATATCACTAATATGAGTAATAAGCTGATCATTTTGATTGTTTGATATTTCTAGTTTAACAAGTCGTTGTGTTGCGCCTCTAACAATACCTGCATAGTTAATAACACGTGATATGCCAATCATTTCATTAGATATTGTAACTATTGTATAAGATGAACAAATTGAAATTATGAAAAATGATATGAAGACAACTAGCCATTTTTTTTGTTTTAGCATTTTTACTATTCCCCATTCTTAATAAAAATTATAACATATAACTATTCATACAACAATTAACTATACATAATTATGAATAATCAATAATATATAAAAAAACCCTTTAATTTAAAGGGTTTAAGTATTTATAATGGTGCGGGTGACAGGACTTGAACCTGCATGCCTCGCGGCGCTAGATCCTAAGTCTAGTGCGTCTGCCAATTTCGCCACACCCGCATGAATGTTGCTTAATTATTATAGCATAAATAAGATTAAATGCAATAGCAATTGTATAAAAAAAGTAAATAATCTAAAATATTTAGAGTTTATATTATTTACTTAAATTATAACAATGCTAATTAATAATTTTTATTGATGATATTAGGTATTTATTTATTCATATTATAAGGATTAATATTGATACTTTAGTTTACCTTCAATATAAGTTTTTATAACTTTTAGATTTTTTAGTTTATTAATGTCTAGATCAATTGGATTTAAATCTAAAATTGTGAAATTCGCAAGTTTTCCAACTTCAATACTTCCTTTACGTTCTTCATCAAATATTTGATATGCAGCATTAATTGTCACAGCTTTTAAAGCTTGGTAAACATTAATTCTTTCAAATGGATTAAGCGTTTCTCCATCCTTTGTATGCCTTGTACAAGCGATGTAAATGCTATGTAGTAAGTCGGGTTTAGTTACTGGTGCATCGGTATGAATAGTAAAAATATTATTGTTTAAAACTGCACTATTCAAAGGACTAATATTACTAGCTTTTGAATAACCAAAGTTATCAATATGCTCTTTTGAAAAGAAGTAAACATGAGAATTAAAAAATGATGGTATAACACATAAATTTTTCGCTTTGATTAGTTGATTATTATTCATAAATTGAGCATGAATTATCACATTTCGATTATCTTTATTTAAACTATTATTTATCTCACAAGCATTAATATATTGATCTATTGCAGCATCACCATTACAATGGGCAACTAATTGAATTTTATTTAAGTAACATTCCTTTACAATATTATTAAGTTGTTGTCTACTTAAAAGTTTAGTTCCATAATAATTATCAGTATTATCATATGGTTCATTCATATAAGCAGTTTTTAATTGTGGACTACCATCTAAAAATAATTTGTACCCAGCAATTTTGAAATGATTAATATATGATTTGAAATATTGCTTGTTGAAAAGTAATAAATCTTTACTTTTTTCATAACCAACATATCCTACTATATCGACATTTAAAGATTTGTTATCGGCTAAATATTTTAATATTTTCATTTCTTCTTCATATATAAGACTCTCTTGTATTGTAGTTATTCCATTTTTTAAATATTCTTTTTCAGCATTAGGGTAGCTTTTAATAATATCATCAAATTTTATGTGTGGTATTTTCTTGGTAGCGTCAATAAAAAATTCTTCTGCAATATATCCATTTAATTCATTTACTGGATTAATTCCTATGTTGCCATTAGAGTTTATTTCCTTGGTAATATTTAATAGTTCTAATGCTCTTGTATTTAATATTCCACAATGACCACTGATATGACTAATTAATATAGGAATGTCCTTTGATATTTTATCTAAATCATGATTAGTCGGATGTTTTCTATCAGCAAAATTGTAATTATCATAACCATATCCTAGCAACCATTTTTGATCACTGTAAGTTTCTTTTTGTAATCTTTCACTAAATTCATCAATTATACTATTTATAGAGGTATTATCACTTAAATCAGTCATCATTAAAGACTTAGTTACTGCAATAATATGTGAATGTGCATCAATAAATCCTGGTAATAAACATGCATCTTTTAAATCAATTAATTCATCATATTCACAATTCAAATCATTTAAGAGCTTAATAATTTTTCCGTTTTCAACAAGTATTGCGATACATTTTTCTTTTGTCATTGTAATAATATTACTAGAAACAAATAATTTTTTCATATTTCATCATCCTTTTTTCATATATAATTATAGTATGTGCAAATATTTTTATAATATAGCTTGAAATTAATATATAGTAATGTAAAATAATATAAGAGGACCAAATATGAATAAAAAAATAGGAAGTATTAACGATTTAATTTTTGATTTATTTTTGATATTTGTTGGAATAATGTGCTTTAATAAACAATTTCTAATTTGGAATTTTGTTTGGATTATTCTATGTATAGGAACATTATTTTTATGTTTAAACCAAATATTTTTACTTTTCATTAAAAGAAAGATAGGCTTTAGTTTTAATAATATTGCAAAGCTTATTGCAGGATTTATTTTTTTGTTTTATTTGGCCTATAAGACAGAAGAAATTGCAATATTTATACCGTATGTTGTAGGGTGGTGGGCTCTTTTAATTAGTACAATTCAATTTGTAAATTATTATGTTTATCGTAAAGATGGATTAAAGGGTGTTGGATACCGTTTATTTATGGCAATAGTTTCTTTAATTATTGGTTTATATTTGATAATTAATCCGATAGGTATGCTTTTTGTATTAACTAATGTATCAGGATTTTATTTAGTATTTTCGAGTTTTATATCGATAATTGAAGGTTTTAAGGAAATTCTTTCAGAAGCATTTAAACAAAAAATAACTAAACATTTAAATATTTCATTACCGATTTTTTTTGCTACTATATTACCGATTAAAGTATTTATGTCAATTAGTAATTTGAAAAAACAAAAGCAGATCAATAGCGATGATTTTGATATTGAGGTGTTTATTTATCTTAAAAAACAGGGTCCTGAATCTTTAGGGCATGTGGATATAGCCTACAAGGATTTAGTATATTCGTATGGGTTACATGATCCTGAAAAAAGACATCTATTTGGAACATTGGGTGATGGTGTCTTAATTATTTCGCAAAAAGATAGTTTTATAAAACATCATATCGAAACGGAGAAAAAATTAATCATTTCATATGGTATAAAACTTAGTGAAAATCAAATTGATATAGTACAGACACGAATTAAAGAATTAATGAGTAGAACAATTGCATGGAAGTGTGCTTTAGCAAACGGTGATAAACACTCATTAGATTATGCTAGTAGAGTATTTAAAGAAACTAATGCGAAAATGTATAAATTTTCAACAGGTAAGTTTAGAACATACTTTGTTTTTAGTACAAATTGTGTGTTACTATCTGATCATATTATTCGATCAAAACAATTAGATTTACTAAATTTAAATGGCATGGTATCTCCAGGTAGTTATATTTCATTTTTAAATAATGAGTACATGCGAGGTTCAAGTAATGTTGTTAGTAGGATTATTAGAGGAGATCAAAATGTTTAATATAAATTTAATTAAAGGTATAAAAGGTTATGAGATAAGTAAAATTATAAGAGAAACAGTCTTTTTGAAAGAACAAGGTTTTAAAGAAGATTATGATGAAATTGATGATATTTGCACACATTGTATTTTATATGTTGATGATCAAATAGCTGGTTGTGCACGTTTTTTTGTAGATGAAAATAATCATATGAAATTAGGTCGTTTCGCAATTTTAAAACAATTTCGTAAAAAAGGCTATGGTAAGATAATTGTAAATTGTATAACGAAAAATGCACTTGAATTGGGTTATAACCAAATATATCTTTCAGGACAAGTGACAGCAGTAAAGTTTTATGAAAACTGTGGATTTAAAGTAATATCTGAGGCTTACTTAGATGAACATTGTGAACATGTAGATATGGTTGCTCAATTTTAAAAATCAATTATAATCAAATTAAATAAATAAAAAGTATTATAAATTAGTCTTAATAACATTTGCTGATATAAGAAATAATATAAATCGTTTCATAAGATATATATTATTTTAAAAAAAATGTTGACTTTATTATCTATACAAGATATTATTTATTAGCACATGTGACTATTAAATTAGGCATGAGTCTTATATTTTAGGGCTCATGCCTTTTATTTTGTTAAAGGAGACTTATGGTTAATTTATTTAAAAAAAATCAAGTAACACCGATTTATGCAGTATGTAATGGAGAAGTTGTAGAAACAAAAGAAATATCAGATCCAATGTTTGCACAAGAAATGATGGGAAAAACTTATGCAATTAATCCATCATCAAACGATGTATATTCACCAGTCGACGGAGAAATCATACTAGTTTCAAGTACACTTCATGCCTTAGGTATAAAAACTGCAAATGGAATTGAACTATTAATTCATATTGGAATTGATACTGTAAGCCTTAAAGGAAAGTACTTTGAATGTTTTGTTTCAGTTGGTGATAAAGTTACACCAAAAACAAAATTAATATCGTTTGACTATTTAAATGTAGCAAAACTGAATATAGATCCTACGATTATGACAATTATTTTAAATAAAGATGATTTCAAGATTGAAGAAAAAACATTACCAAATCATGTAGAAGCTAGTAATAACATTATATGCCTACTAAAGAAATAAGGTGAAAAATGACGATTACAAAAATATTTAATAACAATGCAGTTGCAATACGCACTGAAAATGAACAAGAAATGATAGTTTTAGGTTCTGGTATCGGATTTAATAAAAAAAATAGTGAGCAAGTAGATAAAGCTAAGATTGAAAAGACATATTTTGTCCAAGATGAATTGCAAACTAAATTTTTAAGATTACTTGAGGATACGAATGAAGTTCATTTTGCAATTTCTCAACATATTATCGAATATGCAGAAAAGCAAGGATTTATTATTAGTAATCAAATTATTATATCTTTGACAGATCACATAAGTTTTGCGATTCAAAGAAGTATTGATGAAATATTATTGCCAAATTTAATGCTGTCGGAAATTAAAATCTTATATCCTGATGAATATGAAATTGGGTTGTATAGTTTAAAGTATATTGATGAGGTATTAAATATAAAACTTGATCAAGATGAAGCCGCATATATTGCTTTACATATTATCAATAGTGTAACTAAGCAATCAACAAGTAATACTGTAAATACCCTAAAGTTTGTTAAGGGGACATTAGATATCATGAATTGCACTTATCAAATAGATACTAGTAATGATGATTTTGATAAAATGCGAATAACAACACATTTAAAATTTTTAGCACAAAGGATTTTTAATGATAAAGAAATTATTAGTAGTGAAAATGATAGTTTATATAGCTATTTAATTAATGAAAATAATAAACATGAAATTTTTATTGGTGAATATAAAAAATATTTATTGAATGAATTTAATTATCACATAAGTAAACAAGAAATAGTTTATTTATTAATACATATTACCAAATTTTTATCTAAGTAGGATTGTTACTGAATAAATCAGGCAAGACCCAAAAAACGTGAGCATATGCTTAACTTTTTTGTGGTCTTTTTTATATAAAAAAGAAAAGAGGAGAAGTTATGAAAAAAAAGATTTTAGCATTATTAGAACAATTTGCAAAGGTAATGGTTCAACCATTAATGTATCTTTCAGTTGCAGGATTAATTATGGTTGTAGGGGTTTTATTAACTAACCAACAATTAGTTGAAGCTTTACCGTTTTTAAATTTTTTCCCAATTAAATTATTTGGAACTTTAATTTATGATTGTATTATGGCGGTTATAAATAACTTATCGGTTATTTTTGTTGTAGGAATTGCTGCAGCTATTGCAAAGAAACAAAAGAATCATGCGGGTCTTATAGGATTAATGTCTTATATTATGTACCTAACAGCTAGTAATACAACTTTAAAATTAACTGGTAATTTAGCTGATTCAGGTGGTATGTTAGGGCTTATTGGTACTGGACAATCAACAATACTTGGTATTCAAAATCTTGATATGTCAGTTTTTGGTGGTATTATCTTAGGTTGTTTATGTGGATATGTCTTTAATAAAACTTGTGATGTTAAGTTTAAAGGTGCATTTCAAATCTATTCAGGATTTAAATTTAGTTTTGCATGTATGATTTTTGTTTCAATGGGATTTGGTGTGGCAAGTACATACCTTTGGCCTTTTGCACAACAAGGAATCAGTGCATTAGTTATGGTTATTAAAGATTCTGGAAACTTTGGATTATTTCTTTATGGATTTTTAGAAAGATTACTTATTCCAACAGGACTTCATCATTTAATTTATACTCCATTTCAATTTACTGATATTGGTGGTGTATTACAAGTTGGTGATACCGTAATTGCTGGGGCGTATCCAATTGTTATGGCAGAAATGCAAATGCCAATAGAACAATTTTCATCTTCAATTTATTATATGGCTACAGGTTTTACAAAAATGTTTGGTTATATTGGAATCGGAGCTGCATTTATTTATACAGCACACAAGCAAAATAAAGCAAAGACAAGAGCGATTATTATTCCATTAGTAGTTACAGCATGTCTTGCCGGTATTACAGAACCATTAGACTTTATGTTTGCCTTTGTTGCACCAGTATTATATGTAATTCATGCAATGATCGCAGGTATATTTATTGCTTTATTATCAATATTTGAAGTAACAGCATTTTGTGGTGGGAATATTGTTTCATCTACAATTATGAACGTCTTAGCAGGTGTTGAAAAAACTAGTTACCCTACAATGTATTTATTAGGTGCAATTCAAATAGTTTTATACTTTGTAATATTTACTTTTGTTATTAAAAAATTCAATTTAAAAACACCAGGTAGAGAAGATGAAGTTATAGAGAATGAAGATGAAACAATTGCAGTAGAAACAAATGAAATAAAAAAAGTTATTCAAAAAGATACTGGTGTTAATGTAAAGGCTATACTTGATGGTTTAGGTGGAATTGATAACATTAATACTATTGAAAATTGCTTTACAAGATTAAGAGTTAACATTAAGCAAATTGATTTACTTGATGAAACAATGATCAATAAAACTAAAAACAGTGGAATTATCAAAAAAGATAATGATATCCAAATTATATATGGTTTAGAAGTTGCAGATATTAGAACAGCACTTGAAGCTTATATTCAAGAAATAGGAGGAAATAAATAATGATTATTACTGTAGTAGGCGGAGGAAGTACATTTTCACCAGGGATTATTAAATCAATCGCATTAAGAGAAAAAGACTTACAGGTAACTGAAATAAGAATGTTTGATATTGATGAAGAACGTCAATATAAAGTTAGTGTAGTTGTGAAGTATATCTTAGATCAAATGAATTCACCAATCAAACTTGTAGTTACAACAGATAAAAAAATAGCTTATGAAAATAGTGATTTTATCTTTGCACAAATGCGTGTTGGAAAATATGCATTAAGAGAAACAGATGAAAAAATCCCACTAAAACATGGTTGTGTTGGTCAAGAAACTTGTGGTTGTGGTGGATTAGCTTATGGTCTTAGAACAATTGATCCAATGGTTGAAGTAATTGATGATGTTACTAAATATGCAAATAAAAATCACTGGATACTAAATTATTCTAATCCTGCAGCGGTTGTTGCGGAGGCTTGTCGTGTATTAAGACCTAATGCTAGAATTATCAATATTTGTGATATGCCAATTGCAATATTAGAAATGATTAGTAAATGTATCGATAATGCGAAAGAATATACTAAATTTGATGTGGATTACTTTGGATTAAACCATTTTGGTTGGTTCACTTCAATTAAATATGAAGGTCGCGATATCATGCAGGAAGCAAAGGATTATGTAAAAGAAAATAAAACTTTATTACCTTTGCCATTCATCAAGAATATTAATTCATTGAATGAAGAAGAATTAGACAGACATGCAGCAAAATCATGGATTCCTACATGGGCAAGTGTTTATGAAATGCTTGAACTATTCCCTGAATATTTCCCTAATACATATTTAAATTACTATTTATTAAGTAAAGAAAGTGTTGAACATAGTAATCCATTACATACAAGAGCTAACGAAGTTATGCTGTCACGCGAAAAAGATTTATTTGATGGTGTAGATCATTACCTAAAAACAGGTGAAGTATTAGAATCTGCTTTTTATCACGGTGCTCATGGTAACTTTATCGCAGATCTTGCAGTAGCTATAAAAAATGATACAAATGATAAATTTATTGTTATCGTTGAAAATAAAGGGATGATTCCTAATATTGCAGATGATGCGATGATTGAGGTTAATTTGAAAATTGGTGCTAATGGACCAGTTTATGAACAACGTGAAGAAATCGGACTTTTCTATAAAGGTATGATGGATCAACAATTAGCAAGTGAAAAACTATTAGTTCAAGGTGCAATTGAAAAATCGTATTCAAAAGTATTAGCTTCATTTACAATGAATAAAACAGTTACAAGTGCAAAAGTTGCAAAGAATATTTTAGATGATATGATTATTGCAAATAAAGACTTTTGGCCTGAATTAAAAAAATAGAATTAAATAAAGTATAATAGCAATAAACAACAGAAAAGCACGCAACTTCAACAAAAGTGACGTGCTTTTAAAGTATATAATGACTATTGTAAATTTTTTGTTCTCTGTTTATAATTATATTTGAAAGAAGATGTTACATGTATCTTTTATTTTACATAAAATTTGTGCAGTCAGAAAAAATAGGAATGCTGCAAATTTGTTTAAACAATCATACACTAATTTTATTTGAATAAAACCCATAGAGTTTACAAAAAAACAATATCATGTGTTGTTCTGTACCACAAGATTGACAATTGTTTTGTTTGCTTTCAGCTCCAATATAAATGTATCAGACTCGTAGAACATGGGATCTAATACTTGCTTACTATTTGAGCTAAAATCTAAATTCTATATTTTCTAGCTAAAAGTAACACAATTTTGTAATTAACGTTGTATGCATTTGATAACTCAATTTCCAATACAACTTTATTAGAGCTGAAAATTAGATGAAGTCCAAGAATAATTTTGAAAAGATCAAGCTTATTATCTTGGTAAATTGTGTTAGTAAATAAATAATTTGTTTTACTAAAATCTTTACAACAATAACATCGAGTATTAGAATTATAATACTCTGTACATCAACATTTTTCGCAATAGAATCCAGTAGGTTATTTATTTTCATAAAGAACAATTTACAGTCTTATTTCTTATTAGCGAACAATTATTTGTTTCTATTAGTAAATTTTTCTTAAGTTTAATTTTATTTGTATTCATGTGATTATCTAGACAATAATATATCACAACTTTCACTGATATATTAGATAGTATATAATATATATTTTTCAATTAATAATTTAGCATGCCTAGATAATCCGAGATACACATATATCATTAACATGGTGACTACATACGGAAAAAATACTAAATTTTTCAAATAACAAAACTAATAGCATCTAGAATAGAGCGTTATTAAACTATAGAATAAGTAGAAACTCAAGGGTCTTATATGAAATATTCTTTACTTTAGGAAAATTTTATTATTTAATTATTTGATTATTTCTGTTTTTTTTACATTTTATCTAAATCAGACTTTGTGTATTTGGGCAAAATAATTGATTGAATAGTATTCTATTGCAAATATTAAAAGGACAATAAATTTGTATTTCAAAACTAACCTACATTTTATTTAAAATAAGAATAAAACATAACGATAATAGACAAATAATAGTAATAAATAAAAAATTAAAATTAAAAAAATCATTAAATTCTACATAATTATATATGAAATTTTTTTTTTTTTTACATAATGTCAAAAAATTGTTATTTTAAAGCGTTTTATCGCCAATTTCTTTACAAGTTTTATGTACTTTATGTTATACTTGTGATATAGTATGAAATGATTTAAAAGTAATGTATTATTATAAACCAGAATTGAATTTTATCTGTTATTTTTACATAATGGGTAAACACTATTTAATATTAAAATTTATTATTTTATTAAAAGATTCATAATAAAATTTAAAAGCATTAATTAATTAAATAGGATGGTTATTAATAGTTTTTTTTAATATATTTTAAAAAAACTATTAATACTATGTGAAAATATAATAATTGGTACTTATTAAAGAAAATGGGGGAGCAACTATGAAAAATCTATTAAGGGGTAAGAGATTTATTTTACCTTTATTAATTACTATGTGTCCAACAATATTTTTGTTAATAACTGGATACATGTGTGATGTCAATGTTCAGATGACACGATACTCGATGATATACCTTATATTATATGTTTTTGGTAATTTATTTGTTGTATGTTATTGGATTAAATTAATTGCAAAAAAAATATATATATTTAGAAGTAGAGGGAGATAAAATAATGGGGAAATTAATTAAAAAGGGGCTAGTTGTAGTCATTATTATTACAATGATATCGCAATTTTTTCCAAGTCAATTCGGACAAATTGCCTATGCAGCAATGGTCGATAATAACGAACAAAAAAATATAATCGAAAATATAGAGGAAGTCTTAGATGAAGATGTTTTAAGTGACTCTTTAGATAAAGAAGCAGTCGATATTAAAAATGAAGATAGTATAGAGGATGTGATTGATCCTACAAAGGAGATAGATGAGTATGTTCCTGATAATTTAGAATCAGAAGGACCCACTACATACGCAACGCCTCCAGCTTCGTATACAACTGGTACTTATTACTTAAATGGAAGTTATGCGAGACCAGGAGAAAAAAATGTAATTAATATTGCTTCAGGTGCTCAAGTTGTATTCAAAATATCAGATAATGTTCTAATTGATGCAACAAGTGGTTCAGCAGGTTCAGCTGGAATTTATATACCAGCAAATTCTTCAGTAACTCTTGTACCAACAAATCCGTTAGGTACTAAGTATACTGTAACTGTATACGGGAAGAGTGCAACATATGGATCAACTGGAGCAAACGGCGGAGATTATCAAGGTACGACCACGGGAGGAGTCGGTGGTAAAGGTGGCACTGGTGGTACAGGTGCTGGAGCGGCTATTGGAGGCACTGGAGGAAATGGTGGAACTGGTGGTAACGGTGGCAGCGGTAACAACGGAAATGGCGGCGGCGGCAGTTCAGGGGCAAATGGAATTGATGCAGTCGGAACTGGTTCTCTTTTTATTTATGGAAATTTAACTATAAACGCAACTGGAGGAAATACTTCTAACGGCGGGTCTGGTGGACCAGGGGGGAATTACTACTTATCTGATGGAAGACGTTTATCAGCTAGCGGCGGCGGCGGCGGCGGCGGTGGCGGTGGCGCATATAGTGCACCAGGAATCGGCGGCGGCGGCGGCGGCGGCGGCGGCGGTGGTGGTGGC